>CAMKAT010000001.1 GCA_946410555.1 uncultured Caryophanales bacterium
TCTTATAAAATGAATTATTAAAAAAATAACTGCAATTAGTCTAAAAATTCACGTATTCTTTTCTTTAATGACTAGTTTAATTATGATATACTTATATGTGATAAGGATGGTTATAATGAAAAAAGAAAATGCTATTGAAGTAAGAAATATGACTAAATTTTTTAAATATTATTCTGATAAAGCATGGACTCTAAAAGAACGTTTAATAAGAGGATGGAAAAAGAATAATAATGAAGTTCATGTTGTATTAAAAAATATAAACCTAGAAATTAAAAAAGGTGAAACTGTTGCTCTAATTGGAGTAAACGGTTCTGGTAAATCAACACTATTAAAACTTATGACTAAAATTATTTTTCCTAATAAAGGAAAAGTAGAAACAAATGGCAAACTAACTTCGCTTTTAGAGTTAGGTGCTGGATTCCATCCTGATTTTACAGGTAGAGAAAATATTTATTTTAATGCAGCTATTTTTGGTTTAACTAGAAAAGAGATAGATGCAAGAATTGATAAGATTATTGAATTTAGTGAATTAGGAGAATTTATTGATTCACCAATTAGAACATATTCATCAGGTATGTATATGAGACTTGCGTTCTCTGTAGCGATTAATGTTGATGCTGATATTCTATTAATTGATGAAATTCTAGCAGTAGGAGATCAACATTTCCAAGATAAATGTTTTGCTAAATTAGAAGAATTAGCAAAATCTGATATGACAATAGTTATTGTTTCGCATTCAATAGATCCGTTAAGAAAATTATGTAATAGAGGAATTTGGATTAATAATGGTGAAGTAAGAATGGATGGAACATTTAACGATGTAATTGAAGAATATATTAAGGAGTGTGCTTAATATGAAAATCTTAAATGAATTATGGACATATAGAGAATTCTTAAAAACTAGTGTTAAGAAAGAAATAAGAGGTAAATATAAAGCATCATTCTTGGGTGTTTTATGGTCATTCATTAACCCATTATTACAGGTACTTGTTTATGCAATTGTATTCCCATATATAATGAGAATTAAAACTGAAAATTATTTAGTATTCTTAATTTGCGGTATTATTCCTTGGACTTGGTTTACTACTAGTTTAACTCAAGGTACTACTAGTATTACTAACAATGGTAATTTAATTAAAAAGGTATATTTCCCAAGAGAAATACTTCCTATATCAACAGTAGCATCTGGTGCTGTTAACTTTTTGATTAGTTGTTTAATTGTTTTGTTATTTACATTTATTCATGGAATTGGATTATCATGGCATATTGTATTCTTACCAGTAATAATGATTTTACAATTGTTCTTCCAATTAGGTTTAACATTAATTTTAAGTTCTATAAATGTATATGTTAAAGACGTTGAATATATGGTTAATTTCATTATTAATTTATTGTTCTATGCAACTCCAATTCTTTATTCGGCAAGTATGTTTAGTGATTCAAAATTTGCATTTATATTTAAATTAAATCCAATGGCATTTATTATTGAATCATATAGAAATATCTTTTATGCACATCATATTCCTGGTTTAAAGAGTATGATGGTATTGGGAGTATTAAATATTATATTTGTTATTATTAGTTATATGATATTTAAGAAACTTGAAAAGAAATTTGCAGAGGAAATCTAATGAAATTAGCTGCTGTAGTTGTTTTCTATAATCCATCAGATAATAACATAAAACAACTAGATAAATATTTAAAATCAGTTGATAAAATATATGTTGTTGATAATTCTGATGATAAGGTTCAAAGAATTGAATCTACTGATAAAATAGAATATATAAAATTGAATGAAAATAAAGGAATTGCATTTGCACTAAATGAAGGTGCAAGACATGCAATAAAAGATAAATTTAAATATCTTTTAACTATGGATCAAGATAGTAAGATAACATCTAAGATTGTTGATGATATGAAAGATTATATAATCAATAATGATATGAAAGATGTTGGTCTTATATCACCATATCAAGATATTGATTCTAAAGACGATGTTAAGAATGGTGATGTTGAAGATATGATTGAAGTTATGACTTCGGGTAATATCATTAATCTTGATGCTTATAAAAAAGTCGGAGGATTTAAAGATTGGTTATTTATAGATTGTGTTGATACAGATTACTGTATGAACTTACATAAGAATGGATATAAAGTATTAAGACTAAATAATGTCATTATGAAACATGAATTAGGTAATCTAGTTGTTCATAAATTGTTTGGTAAAGAATATCCATGTTATAACCATAATCCAATAAGAAGATATTATATAGTTAGAAATAATTTATATATTAATGATATGTATAAAGACTTATATCCTGATTATTGTGCTTGGTTATTAAGAGTACAAAAAGGACAAGTAAAAAGAATAATTGCATTTGAAAAAAATAAGTTTAAAAAACTGAAAATGATGTATAAAGGATATAAAGATCATAAAAAGGGTATAAAAGGTAAACTTAAATAATAAAGAAGGTGTTAATATGATATTAACAAAAAAGTCTAAGAGATTAGGAGTGTTTATATTTTTTGATAGAGATAACATAATCGACGATTATGTTATTTACATGCTTGAATCTCTTAAAGAAGCTGTAGATGATATTATATTTGTATCAAACTCTGATATTAAAAAAGAAGAATTACCAAAAATAGAAAAATATACTAAAGAAATTAATATAAGAGAAAACATAGGTTTAGATGCGGGAGCATTTAAATTTGTATATGACAAATATGGCGAAGATTATATCAAACAATATGATGAATTAATCTTGATAAATGATACTTTCTTTGGACCATTTGAACCATTCAAAAATATTATTAATAGTATGAATGAAAAAGATTTAGATTTCTGGGGATTAACTGCTAATTATGAATCTAAAGACGGAACTGGTTCTGCTATTGATGGATATATTCATTCACATATTCAAACATTTTTTGTAGCTTATAGAAAGTCTGTACTAGAAAGTAAATTCTTTAATGATTATTGGAAAAAATATAATATGAAGAAAAATAATTCTTTTGAGAATGTTGTTAATAATCATGAATCTTATTTTACATATCTTCTTGAAAAAGAAGGATTCAAATGGGATACATACATAGATTTAAGTCATTATTATTCCGAAAATAGAAATTATAATTATAATATCTATGGTTATTCTGCATATACTTTGCTTTCTTTATATAAATGCCCGTTTATTAAAAGAAAAAACTTTGTGTTTGGTAAAAATGATTCTTTATATTTAAATTCAGGGATTGATACTGTTCAAGCTCTTGAATGGATTAAAGAAAATACAGATTATGATACAAATATGATATATAAAAATATTATAAGATTATATAAACCTGAACAACTATATCAAACAATGAATATGAATTATATAATCAGGGAAGAAAAAACTGAAACAAATAAAAAGTATTTTATACTTGCTTTCATTGAAGATGAAAAATCATTAGATATAGTTAAGTATTATTTAAGTAGATTAAATAATGTAGATTATGAATTAATATCTACTAAAGTTAATAATAAAGAAGTTAAACATATTGATAACTTTGCTTCTTATTTTGAAAAAAATAAGAAGCATTTTATGAATAAATATGATTACATGTGTCTTTTAGATTTAAAAGGAAAGAATAAGAACTTCCAAGAAGTTGTAGATTCAAATCTTATTAGAGTATTAGAAAATAGTATTTATTCAAATAAATATATTAATACTTTAATTGATAAGATGGAAAACAATAATATTGGAATAGCTTATTTACCAGAGTCTGTTCATAATAAATACATTATGAATATTACAGGTAAAATATTTAAAGACATTAAAAATTATTTATACGAATCCAATCAAGATAAAGCTCATAATATTATAATTAGATCATATGAGGGTATTTGGATTAATACACAATTATTTAAGAACAATTCATTAAAAAAATATACAATGAAGGATTTAATATTCTTGTCTGATAATATGTTAGAAAAATCAAATATGTTATTGTGTAAAATTTATAATGAAAGATATATAATAAATGATTTATTGTGTTTTGAACATATTAGTAAATCTTGTTTAAGTTCAGATGAAATGTATTTATCGTTCCCAAATAAAATGATTTTTGTTGATAACGCAAGTATATTTAGAAAGATATTTAGAAAAATAGTTCCGTTGAAGTATAGAAAAATATTAAAAAGGAAAATGAGAAAATGGATATAAAAAACAAATTTAAAGATGTTAATGAAAAGTGGAAAAATATACAAACTAAACATAAGATGTTGTATATTTTTCCTAATAATTTATTATTATTTATTATTTCAATTTTTTTGTTATGTAGTATTACAATTACTCTTTTAAATAACAATAGTAGAGTTGTATATGAACAATTTAATTCGGATGATAATGTAGGCGCAATTTTAAATGAAGATTATTCCTTTAAGCTAAATCATTTAGAATTAAATGAACAACCTAATACTATCTGCTTAAAATTTGGAACTTATCAAAGAAAGAATAAAGCAAAATATGTTTTTCAAATTAAAGAAAATGATAATACTATAAAGGAAATATCATATAATGCTTTTTTTATGAAAGATAACGCGTATAAATGTTTTGATATCAATGGTATTAATTTTAATGAAATTGAAAAATACACATTTGTTATGCATCCAGTTAAAACCAATGTAAATAATGTTATAACATTATATAAGGATAAGGAATCAAATGAATTAACATATACTTTAGAGAAAAATAGATCTTTTATATCCTTAAAACCAATAGTTTTAGTAGTGATAATAGTTTTGTATTTAATTATTAATTTATACATCAATATAAGAAAACCTAATGAACATCATTTTTGGTTTGCTTTAATTATCTATTTTTTACTAATAATGTTGATTATTCCGCCATATGAGAATCCAGACGAAGCAACGCATCAACAGTCCTCGTTTAACTATACTCAAAATAATTATGGTTCTTTAGATAATTTTTTAACAGCACCAAAAAACTTTTATTGTATTAAGTATGCAAAGCCTGAAGATGTTGATAAAGTTGTGAATTATAAAGATATTGTTAGATGCATTAAAGAAGAGAAAAATGATAAACTTTACTTTCAAGATGTAAAAAAGATGAAACCTTATGGATATATATTTATTATTCCATTTGTAAAGTTAATAGATATTTTGTCAAATTCGCCATTATTGTTGTTTTATAGTGGTAGATTTATTAATACAATAATATCATTTATTATTATATTTTTTGCAATTAAAAAAACTCCTAAGTATAAGAATTTGATATTATTTACCGCTACAATTCCAATGTTTATTCAACAAATGACATCTTATTCTTATGATTCATTATTAAATTCTTTTAGTTTATTGTTAGTTTCTACAATTCTTTTAGTTTTAAATAATAAAAAGAATATTGATTATAAATTATTGTCTGTTATATCGCTATGTTTATTTATGATTTTAGGAATTAAAATAGTATATTTCCCAATTATATTATTACTATTAATGACGACAAAAGAAGAAAAAATTAAAAAAGAAAATATAATAACACTTATCTTGTCATCAATTATATCTGTTGTGTGCTATTTGTTATATGAAAAAATGATTTTGGTGAATGTAGATAGTATTGTAGATAGCAATAGTGCAAATATGATTGCATTTAAAAATAATCCTTTTTCTATTATTCCGTTAACGTTCAAAACAATAATAAATAAAAGTGATTTCTATTATCAAAGTATGATTGGTTATTTTGGATGGTTTAGATACAAGTTCCCTGATTATGTTTTTATTATATATTTTGTATTTATGATTTTATTATTAATTTCTAACGAAAACAAAAACATAGTTAAAAGTAGGATTGTTCCTATAATAGGTTTATCTTTATCTATAGGTGCGGTTTTTGCTTCTCAATATTTCTTATGGTCAAAACCTGGTTTGAACTATATAGATGGTGTACAAGGAAGATATTTTATTCCTTTAGTATTACCTTTATATATATTATTACTTCCAAAAAATAAAAGGATTAATATAAATAAAGAAACTATTTATACATTTATTAATATTATGTTATGTTATACAACGATATTTTTATTAAATTCGTATTACTAAAATAACTAAAATAACTTCGCTTGAAGTTATTTTTTTTATAAAAAGACAACATTTTATATGTTATAATAAAAAAGAAGGTGAATAGATAATGAAGAAAAGAAAAATAGTATTAATTATTCCAGCTTATAACGAAGAAGATTGCATTTTAAATACATATAAAAAGATTATAGATCATAACAAAAAAAATAATACAAATTATGATATTATTGTGGTAAATGATGGCTCTAAGGATAGAACTGAATTAATACTAAATAAAAATAAAATACCGCATATTAGATTAATTCAAAACTTAGGAATTGGCGGAGCAGTTCAAACTGGATATAAATATGCTTGTGAAAATAACTATGATATAGCAATTCAATTTGATGGTGATGGACAACATGATATAAAGTATGTTGAAAAAATTATAAAACCTATTATTGATGAGAGCGCTAATCTAGTTATTGGTTCTAGATTTGTAGAAAAAGATGATGATAATTTTAAATCTACTTTTGCAAGAAGAATAGGAATTAATATTATTTCGTTCTTTATAAAACTATTTACCGGTAAAAAAATATATGATCCAACTAGTGGATTTAGAGCAGTAGATAAAAACATAATCGAATTATTCGCAAATAATTATCCTACTGAATATCCCGAACCAGTTTCGGAAGTTTCTGTATTAAAGAAAAAATATAAAATAAAAGAAGTGTTAGTTAAAATGCATGAAAGACAAGGTGGAAAATCTTCTATACATGCATGGAAAAACGCTTATTATATGATTAATGTAACTATATCTATGTTTATAGAAAGTATTAAGAGGTAGTTTATGATAGGATTAAAATTAAAGTTAGTAGCCATTATATCTCTTTTATCTGTAATAATAGCTATTACTCATTTTGTTAAGAAAAATAAAATTACAATTAAGTATGCAATTATATGGTATCTATCATTAATTGTATTAATGATATTTACAGCTTTTCCTGAAATTTTAGGATGGTTTACTTCGCTTATAGGAATGAAATTAAGTTCTAATTTCTTATTTGTTCTTTTAATAGCATTTTTATTTATTATTTGTATATCACTTACTATTATTGTTTCAGAACAAAAAGAACAAATTAGATTATTAATTCAAGAAATAAGTATATTAAATAGTGAAAGAGAGAATAAAAATGGAAAAAAAAATAAATAATAGGAGGAAAATAATGAAAATAATTTTAGTAGCAGTGTATTTATTTTGTTCGATTTTAGGAATGGTTCTAATGAAAAAAGGAGGAAATGCAGGATCAGTTGCAATTGATAATGGAAATGTTGGATTAACAATTAATGCAATTAGTTTTATTGGACTTTTGTTTTATGTAATAAGTTTTTTATTATATACAAAAGTGGTTACAACATTTGACTTAAGTTATATTAGTCCTTTAATAACAGGTGTTTCTCAAATACTAATATTAATAGCTTCTTGGGGTTTCTTGAAGGAAACAATTTCTAAACAAGGAATAATAGGAGCTATAATTATTATAATAGGAATAATAGTAATGAATTTAAAAAAATAAAAACTGGAGGATGTGAACTAAATGAAAGTATGTTATGTATTATCTCATTTTTATCCGTACGTAGGAGGAGCAGAACAAGCTTGGCTTGATTTATTACAATATTTAGTAAAAAAAAATATAGATATCAGAGTTATTACTACTTCTCTTAATGGTAAGAATGAACATAAAAAGTTTAAAGGGATAGATATTTATTATTATAATTGGAAAGAATTAATGGGACATCCATTAGTTAGAAGTAAAGATTTAGAAGAACACGTTAAATGGGCTGATGTAGTTAATACTGCAGTTTATAGCCCTGTACCTGTAGTTACTAGAGTTTGTCGTAAACTAAATAAACCGGTAGTTTGTGATGTTTATGAAGTATTAGGCCATAGATGGTTTTGGGTAGAAAAAAACATTGTTAAAGCATTAATGCTAAAAAATTACGAAAAATATATTGTTAAACAAAAATGTGATTTCTTTATTACTTCATCACATGCAACTGAAACAGATTTATTAAAAACTAATAAAAAAGCAAATAGTAAAACAGTTTATAGAATATCAGAACCTAAAGAAAATAAAACGAAAGTAAATAAAAAGAAATACTTCGATTTCTTTGGCATAGACAAAGATAATATAGTATTTTTAAATTATGGAAGACCTGGAAAGACCAAAGGAGTTTTTATTTATTTAGATGCTATAAAAAGTCTAATAGACAATATAGATGAAAAAAAATTAGAAAAAATTAAGTTCTGTTTTATTATGGCTAAAGAACCACATTCAGAAAGAACAAAATTTATTAATAAAGTTAAAAAATATAATTTAGATAAATATATAATTATTAGAGAATCTGTTTCTAGAGAAGATTTAGATAATTATAGAGATTGTGCCGATTACATTGTTGTTCCTTCAATTACAGAGGGATTTGGTTTATCTGCAATAGAAGCATGTGAAGCAGGGAAAATTTTAGTTCATAGTAGTGCGGGATCGTTACCTGAAGTAACATTTGGTAAAGTTGCAGAATTTGAAAATAGAAATTCAAATTGTTTAGAAAAAGTACTAGAAAAAATTATTTTAAATAAGATTAAATATAAAGATAAAAAGAAAAAAGATTTTAGTAAAGAAAATATGGCTTCAGGCTATTTAGAAGTATATAATAAACTGCTAAAAAAATAGGGGGAAATTATGATTATAACAAAAACACCATTTAGAATGTCTTTTTTTGGTGGCGGAACAGATATGGAAGAATATTTTAAAGAAAATAAAGGAGCAGTTATATCTACTACTATAGATAAATACTGTTATGTAAATGTTCGTCACTTACCAAGGTTTTTTGATTATTCTACTGAAGTAGCTTATTCAAGAACTGAAAAAGTAAACAGTGTAGATGAAATTGAACATCCACTTATTAGAAATATTATGAAAATGCTTGATATGCATGAAATAAGATTGACTTATGAGGCAGATTTACCAGCAAGATCAGGACTTGGAACATCTAGTTCATTTGCGGTTGGAATGCTACTTGCTTTTTATGCTTTAGAAGGAAAATACGTAAGCAAAAAGCAATTAGCAGATGAAGCCATATATGTTGAGAGAGTATTATGTGGAGAAGCTGGAGGATGGCAAGATCAAGTTGCCGCAGCGTATGGAGGATTTAATAAGATTTTATTTGATGAAAATGGATATACTGTAAAACCTATTATTATCTCTCCTGAAAGAAAAAAACAATTAAATGATAACTTAATGATGTTTTTTACAGGATTTACTAGATTTTCTTCAGAAGTTCAAAAAGTTAATAATCAAACTAGCTTTGAAGAAAAGAAAGAAAAACTTAAGAAAATGTATAGCATGGTAGATGAAGCTGAACAAATACTATGTGATAAAAATAGAGATTTAGATGATTTTGGAAGATTATTAGATGTATCGTGGAAATTAAAAAAACAAACTGGTAAAGGTATTTCTACTTCTAATATTGATATTTTATATGATAGAGGAATTAATGCTGGTGCATTAGGTGGTAAATTATTAGGAGCAGGAGGAGGAGGCTTCCTTGTATTCTATGTTCAACCAGAAAAACAAGAATCAGTTATAGAAGCTATGAATGATTTGATGTACATACCTTTTGAATTTGAAAATGATGGAACATCAGTAATTCATTATTCACCAGAAACGTATGAACCTGAGACAAATAAAGTAATAAAGAAGGTTAAAAAAAGATGAAAACAGTTATAATGGCAGGTGGAAAAGGTACTAGAATTTCTAGTATCGCTAGTGATATTCCAAAACCTATGATTCCAATTAATGGAATACCAGTATTGGAAAGAGAAATAATAAGTTTAAGGGACCAAGGATTTACAGATATTATAATTACTGTAAGTCACTTAGGTCATATAATTATGAATTATTTTGGTGATGGTAGTAATATTTCTCCGGTAACTGGAGAGCCATTTGGAGTAAATATAGAATACTTTTACGAAAAGAACCCTTTAGGGTCAGCAGGTGCTTTATTTCAAATGAAAGATAAACTTACTGATGATTTCTTACTTCTTAATGCAGATTCAATATTCGATGTGGATTTTAATCGTTTTGTAGCATTTCATCAATCGCATGACGGATTAGTAACGTTATTTACGCATCCGAACAGTCATCCGTATGATAGTGGTTTAATTATTTCAGATAATAAAGGAACAGTAAAAAGATGGTTAGCAAAAGAAGAAGAAAGACCATTATACTACAAAAATAGGGTTAATGCTGGTTTACATATTCTTTCACCAAAAGTATTAGATATGGAATTAAACAACCAAAAAGTTGATTTAGATAGACAAATATTAAAACCGCTTTCAGGAACAGGTCAAATGTATATATATGATAGTCCTGAATATGTAAAAGACATGGGAACCCCTGATAGATACTTTATGGTAGAAAAAGATTTTGCAAATGGCATAGTAGAAAAGAAAAATTTAAGAAATAAACAACAAGCTGTTTTTTTAGATAGAGATGGGACAATAAATAAATATAACGGATTTATTACTAATCCGGATCAATTTGAACTGATTCCAGGTGTTGCTTCTGCAATAAAGAGATTAAACGAGGAAGGCTATTTGGTTATTGTAGTTACTAATCAACCAGTCATAGCAAGAGGAGATGCTACAGTTGAGGAAATTGATAAAATCCATAATAAAATGGAAACTTTATTGGGAAATGAAGGGGCATATTTAGATAATATATATTATTGCCCTCATCATCCACATAAAGGATATGAAGGAGAAATTCCAGAATTAAAAATAGTATGTAATTGTAGAAAACCAGCTCCAGGAATGCTGTTGAAAGCAGCAAATGATTATAATATTGATTTAAGTGAATCGTATATGATAGGAGATAGTGAAATAGATATATTGGCAGGATTAAATGCAGGTTGCAAGACAATTCTTATTGGTGACGAATTAAATAATAGTTATACTCAAACAGTATTAGTTAATAACTTAAATGAAGCAGTTGATAGTGTTTTAATAAAAGAAAAGATTAAAAAGAAGAGATTGATAAATGAAGTTAGATGAAAGATTAAACAAACATATTGATTTATTATTAGAAAGATATCCAAAATTAGAAGCATGTAAGGAAGAAATTATAAAAGCATATTTCATAATGGAAAAAAGTTTTTCCAAAGGAGGAAAACTTTTAATTGCTGGTAATGGAGGCTCTGCTGCGGATTCTGAACACATCGTCGGTGAGCTTATGAAAGGATTTAATTTATCTAGACCGTTAGATGATGAGTTTAAAGAAAAACTAAGAAAAGAAAATGAAGAATTTGGAACTATTTTAGCAGATAATTTGCAAGGAGCTCTACCTGCAATTTCACTTGATGGACATATAGCTTTAACAACTGCATATATGAACGATTGTGAACCACTTCTTTGCTTTGCTCAACAATTAAATGGTTATGGTAAAGCTGGAGATGTATTCTTAGGAATATCAACTAGTGGCAATAGTAAAAATGTTTTATATGCAGCGGTATGTGCTAAGGCTAAAGGAATGAAAGTCATAGGTTTAACTGGCGAAAAAAATAGTAAATTATCTGAAATTGCAGATGTATGTATAAAAACTCCATCTACTACAACATTTATGATTCAAGAGTATCATTTACCGATTTATCATTGTATATGTCTTATGTTAGAAGAACAATTTTTTGATTGTTGAAAAAGATAGTATATATAAATTTATTATTTATTAATTATTGTCAAAATGGAGTCTTAATCAGATTTATTTTTAGCAGATAATAATGTTATAAATAATTGTTTTGTTGATATATTATATAATCTTTTTTATCTGTGTAGATTATAATGTTTCGATTAGTAATTATTAGTTATAAAGAATAATGAATAATCATAAAGTACAAATAAATAATTATAATAGGGGGAATAAGATGAAGAAAATACAAAATGAATCAATTGGCTATTTTAATATATTAAAATTTTTAGGTTGTTTAGTTGTTGCAATTTTTTTACATTATAATGATCATTTAGCTCCTTATTTAGGTATTACCAATCCTTTACTTACTCATCATCTTTTAAGCTATCTTTCTAGATATGGTTATGTTTGTGTAGAGTTGTTTTTTATTATTTCAGGAATATTATTTGTTTTTTTCTATTTTAAAAAAATTATTAAAGGATTATCTTTTGAAAAATTTTTAAAGAAAAGATATTTGAGAATTTTTCCTTCAGTTATAATAACAACATTTATGATGTATATATTAAATTATATTTTATATAGTAAAACATTTTCATTTTTTAGATGTGGAACTCTTGGTTTGTGGGATTTATTATCAGATATTTTATTCGGTGGTAAAGCAATTTTTGGAATCGGTAATACTTTAAATGGTCCAATATGGTATATAAATGTTTTATTTGTGGTTTATATTATCGCTTATTTTATGGTTAGAATTTATAAAAAGTATAAACATATATATATATATATATATTTTGCAATCCCTATTATTATAGGCTTGGCAATTCATTATTCAGGTCTTAATGTATTTTTTCTTAATAATTGTATTGCTAGAGGTCTTATTTCATTTTTTACAGGTATTTTACTTGGCTTCTATTTACAAAAGTTTAACAATTATGAAAAAACAAAAGTAAAAAAAATTAAATTCATTTTATTTTTAGAATTATTGCTTTTTGTTTACTTGACCACTAAATCAACTAGAGATTTGTATTTTAAAGATATAACTATTTGTTATAATTTTCTATTTTTTCCAGAATTAATAGTTTTATTGTTTAATTTTGAACCTTTAAATAAATTATGTTCTTCAAGATTTGTTACTTTTCTAGGTAATATTTCGTTTGAAGTTTATCTTTGGAATTTCCCAATAATGATTACTTTTTATATTCTTTCTGTTACCAATATAATAAACATGTCTTTTAATACGTTAGGATTTTTTATAATATTCATTTTAACGCATTTGATTGTTTCTATTATCGGTTATTATTTAATTGATGTGCTATTAGTAAATCATTTAAAGAAGAAACCTTTTTTTAAATAATTTGCTTATTTAATAGATATAAGTAATAAAACATGTTAAGAAGTTTATTCGTTATAATAATAATAATAATAAAATGAATTTAAGACTAAAGTAATAACATAAAAGTTTTAAAATGTTATTACTTTTTTTATTGAAAAATAATTATTATAATTAAATATAAAAAAGAAATTGTATGTTATGTGGAATAAATAGTTGCAGCTTTTTATATTTAGTATTAAAGTTAAAAATTGATTAAAACTATTAAATTTAATATGGATATTATATTTGTAAGTAAATGTTTATATGTGTTATTCTATTATTGGATGGGTGATAATATGGAAAAATTACTTATTGTTATTCCTGCTTATAACGAAGCTGAGAATATAGAAAGTGTTATTAAAGATATAAAAAAGAATATCGATTATGCTGATATATTAGTTATTAATGATTGCTCTAAAGATAATACTGCTGAGATTGTAAAAAAGAATAATATTAAATGTATTACGAATGTATTTAATATGAGATATGCATGGGCTGTACAAGTTGGTATTAAGTATGCTAGAGATAATAATTATGATTATGTTATACAAATGGATGCTGATGGACAACATTTAGCTTCAGAGGCTGAAAAATTATATTTAGAAGCAAAGAAAAGTAATGCTGATATAGTTATTGGTTCTAGATATTTAAAAGATATGGGTTATCCTTGTCCATTCTTTAGAAGAGTAGGAACTAAAGTATTCGAAAAAATAATAAGAATCTTTACTGGTAAAATAATTAAAGATCCTTTATCTGGATTCCAATGCTTAAATAAAGATGTAATTAATTATTATTCCGGATGTGGTAACTATCCGGAATTCCCTGATGCTAATTTAATAATTGAAATGTTATTAAAGGGATATAAGATAACTGAAGTTCCTGTTAAAATGAAATTAAGAGAAACAGGAGAATCAATGCACTCGGGAATTATAAAACCTATTAAATATATGATTAAACAATTATATATTTGTATAGTATTAGTAGTTAAGTATGCAGGAAAAAGGAGAGTGAAATAATGAAAAATATATATTTTATTATTTTTTCTTTAATAGTTATTTTTTATATGATTCATTCAATTAGAAAAGATAAATTAAGTGTAACTAATTCTTTTATATGGATAGTATTTTGTATAGGCTTACTAATCCTTTCAATTTTTCCCAAATCATTAGATTGGTTAGCTGTTTCGTTAGGAATTGAATATCCGCCAGCTTTATTTTTAACTATTGCTGTTGTTATTCTATTTGTGATTACATTTATTCAATCAAAAAAAATATACGATTTACAAAAGAAAGTAATTGATTTAGGACAAGAATTATCAATTTTAAAAGGAGATAAGAAATGAAATCTTTATTAACTATTATGGTCGTAGGTATTATTGTACTTGCATATGGTGCTAAATAATGAGTAAGATAATAAAATTAAGTGTTGTAGTTCCTTGCTATAAAACAGCAAAATATTTACCTAAATGTTTAGATTCATTGTTAAATCAAACTTTAAAAGAAATAGAGATAGTAGCTGTAAATGATGGATCACCTGATGATTGTTTAAAAATTTTAAAAGAATATAAAAAGATACATGGTGATAAAATCATAATAATTGATAAAAAAAATGAAGGACCATTCAAAGGCAGAATAGATGGTATTAAGAAATCCAATGGAGAATATATAGGATTTCTTGATAGTGATGATTATGTTTCAGAGTATTTTGCAGAAAAACTATATAATGCAGCTAAAAATAATAAAGCTGATATTGCAGTTTGTGGTTTTGATAGAATTGATTTAGAAACAAATAAATTATATTCAAGAGAAATGACAAAGTTTAAACATAAAACATTTAATGTTCAAGATAATCCGGGATTACTTGTAGAAGTAAATACAGCACCATGGAATAAAATTTATAAAGCTGATCTTCTTAAAAACATTATTGATATTAATTCTAATCCTAGATTCTTAGAAGATATGATGTTTCTTGAACTTGCATATTTAAAATGTAATAAAATAACTTTTATTAATGAATCACTTGTTTATTATATGGTAAGAAAAGGCTCAATTATGAATACAGTAAATACTGATATCTTACCTGAGATGTATAAAGCCATGAAAGAAGTAAGATCTATATATGAGAGTAATAATCCTAAAATGTTAGATTACATAGATGCAAATGCATTCTTGCATTTAGGTGTATCTTTAATGTATAGATTATCAGAAAATAAAGAAATAGATTTTAATAAAGTATTAAAGAATAATACAAAATATTTAAATGATAATTTTCCTAATTGGATTAATAATAAATATATTAAATTATCTTATATTAGAAAGAATAAAGGATCTAATAAAAAACTATGGATTTTAAAAGTTGTGTATAAATTACATATGTTTAAATTGTTCTTAGCAACATATAAGTTTATGATTAATCATATTGGAATAGATATTAAATGGTAATAGAGGTGAATTAAATGTTTAAAAAATATAAAAATATATTTATTACTATATTACTTATTCTATTAGTTGTTGTTTTAGATTTCTTATATTGCAATTATAAAACTATAAATCATTTAAATACTAAAAGTATTTTTAATGAAACAAAACTAATAGAAAATGATTTATATAAAGAATATAGTGTTTCTTTAAATAATGAATATATAAAAAAGTTATATATCAATTATGAATCTAATGATGAAAAAGAAATTAGATATAGTATTAATGGCATTAGTAATGCTGATGAATTAACTAAATATATTAACTTAGAAGTATTAAACATCAATAATAAAGTTAATACTATTAATTTACAAGTGGATAAAGATGTAAATATTAATGATATTAAAGTTGTTAATAAATTAACATTTAATACATCAATATTACTTACAATGATAGTATTAATAATAACTATTATGTTTATTATTGAAACTAAAAGTGAATTAAAGAAAAACTTACATAAATTATTTCTTATACTTTTCGTAGGTTTTGGATCTACAATGATTTTATCAGGAATATCTGTTAATGGATATTCTTGGGACGATCAAATTCATTTTGATAGAACTATAGAAACAATCTATTTTAAAAAGTATAAAACTAGTGATGCTGAAACTGGTAATGCAAATATAGATTACAAGTTTCCTTACTATAATACTAAAGAAGAACAAAAAGAAATCGAAAAATATTTAAACAAAGTAGATAAAAGAAGATATTCTAAAAAAAGAACATCATCAATAGACTTTACTTCTTTATCATATTTACCTGGAAGCTTAATTTATAATTTTATGAAAGTTTGCAATATTGATTTTTCATTAAGATTTAAATTAACAAAAGAAATAATGTTAATTCTTTATGGAATAGTAATAGCATTTGCAATTAAAATAGCAACTAAATATAAATTACTTTTATTTGCTATTGGTTTATTACCAATAAATGTATTTATAGCTTCAAACTTTAATTATGATACTTTTATACTTGCTTTTGTATTATTAGGAATGGCTGAATTCATTAAGATGATGAGTGATAAAAAGATAAATAAAAAAGATTATATTATATTCTTATTATCTATGAGTTTAGGTGTATTAAATAAAGCAGTATATGTTCCATTAATAATGTTATCATTATTAATACCAAAAGATAAATTTAAAGATAGCAAAGAATCTAAGAAATATAAGACTATTACTATCATAGTATGTATATTAGTATTATTATCATTTATTGCTCCAACTGTATTTGCACCACCATCTGGTGGAGATGCAAGATTACATGAAAATGTTTCTGTCTCAGGACAAATAAGTTACATTATCCATAATCCAATAAAATTTACTATAATTTTTATAAAGAATGCAGGATATTTATTCTTTGATAAATTCTTTGGAGTAGGTTCAATATTAAATTATGGATATATAGGTGTTCCATCTGGAAATTATTTATATTATTTAGTATTAATTACATTAATACTTTCATATTTAAAAGCATGTGATGATGGTTCTATATTAAATAAAAATAATAAAATAATATTATCTATATTATTATTTATAATAATAGGATTCATTTGGGGAGCTTTATATCTATCATTTAATGATGTAGGTGCATATATTATTGATGGAGTACAAGGAAGATACTTTATTCCATTATTATTACCATTATTCATGGTTATAATAACTGATAATATCAAATGTAAACTTGATGATAACAAACTAATTATTGGGGTTACTATTATATTATTAGTAGTATATATTATTTCATTATTAGGTTTATTTATACCATTTAGTATTTAATTATACAAAGATACTACTAATGTAGCTTATAGACCTAGAAATTCTAAATTAGATAAATCTAAACTAGAAGAGAATGGATTTGAAAGACTTCCTTCATGGCAAGATGCAACTAAGAGATACTGTAAAGAATTATCTAAAAGGAAAATATAGATGAAGTATTTAGTGACAGGTGGAGCAGGATTTATAGGATAGTTATTATTTAAGTATCACAAGTGTCATAGGCTAGAGAAATCTAGTCTTTTTTTGATAATAAAAAAATTAAAAAAATTTAACATATTTTTATGATATGTTAAAAAAATATTAAAAAATTAACATATTTCTTGTATATGTTAAAAAAATAGTGTAATATTATATATGAGGAGATGATAATATGAAGTTATTACCATTTAATGATTTTGATTTAAAAACACCAAGAATTCTTGAAGCATTAAATGAAGCTTCTAGATCACTTGCAGAATTAAAAGGATTTGCTAATTCAATTCCTAATCAACATATTTTAATAAATGCTATTACGATAAATGAAGCTAAAGATAGTAGTGAAATTGAAAATATAGTTACTACTCATGATAGTATTTATAAAGTTTTAACAGAAAGTGGATATAAAGATGAATCTGCTAAAGAAGTTGTTGATTATAGAAGTGCCATTTGGCGTGGATATGAAATAATTAAAGAAAAAGGATTTATTTCAACTAATGTTTTAGTAGAACTTCAAGGAATGATTGAACACAATAAAGCTGGTGTCAGAAAGAATCCTGGTACTAAATTAGTAAATAGTAAAACTGGAGAAGTAATTTATTCTCCACCACAAGAAGAAAAAGAAATTAGAGATTTATTAAAAAATCTTGAAAATTATATTAATGAAAATGAAGATGAAGTTGATCCATTAATTAAAATGGCTTTAATTCATTATCAATTTGAATCTATTCATCCATTCTATGATGGAAATGGAAGAACTGGAAGAATATTAAATGTTTTATATTTAGTATTAAATAATCTTTTAGATAGTCCTATTTTATATTTAAGTAATTATATTAATAAAAATAAAGATCAATACTATAAATTGTTTACTGAATTTAGAGAAAAAAATAATTATGAAGATTGGATTATTTATATCTTAAAAGGAATAGAAGAAACATCTAAAAATACTATTGAATTAATTAAACTAATTCAAGGAGAAATGGAATCTTATAAAGAAGAATTTATGACTAAATTACCTAAAATCTATTCTGATGAATTATTAGATTCTATATTCTTTGAAGTATATACTAGAATTAATTATATTGAAGATAGATGTGGAGTTACAAGACAAACTGCTGCTACATACTTAAATAGTTTAGTTGATGCTGGACTTCTAGAATTTGAAAAAGTAGGTAGAGAAAGTATTTATAAAAATACTAGATTAATTGATTTATTAAGTAATTTCTAAAACATATCATACCGATAACGGTATAATAGCGTAAAAAAACTAGATGATTTCAAATAATAAATAATTTATAAGTGAATGAAAAAAATCATTCACTTTTTTCTTGATAATAAAGGTAACATATGTTACCTTATGAGTAAGTAAGAAAGGAGGACACATCAATCTTTAATGGACAACAGAGAAATGACTAGTTATCAATTAAAACAACTATCTAAAATAAAAAGGTTAGTTTATAGTGGTAAAAGAAAATTTCTTAAAAGAAAAGATAGAGATTATATTTTAGATTTATTAGATTTAGGAATTGATGAGAAAAGTGCATGGAAAGAAATAATGAATCTAAGTAAAGCTAATTATTGGTATGATGATAGATCAGCATATAAATTTGAAAAAGATAAAGCATTAGTATTTAAAAAGAGTATTAATGGTAACAAAGCATATATAAAAGTAAAACTAGATATTAATAAAGATGATGAAATGACAGTATGTATTTCATTTCATAAAGATATTAAAAGAGGTGATAATAATGCATTGTGATATTTGTAATTGTGACGATAGTTATATAAAAGTACATAAGCATTCATATGATATTAAAGGGAAAAAAATAGAATTTAAAAGTAAAAGAAGATTCTGTAAGAATTGTAATAATTTAGTATATGATGATTATTTAGATAATGAAGCATCTAAAAAAGCATTATCTATTTATAATGATATGTTTGGTATAAATTCAAATGAAGTATATAAATTAAGAAAGCAATTTGATTTATCTTTAGAGTTATTTTCAAGAATAATAGGATGTGCTAAAAAAACACTTATTAGTTATGAAAAAGGAAAATCAATTCCTAATGATTGTTATTTAATAGTTATTAAGAGTTTAATAGAAGAACCTAGAATAATATATACTTTAATAGATGTTAATAAGAGTGAATTTACAGAAAAAGAGTATACTACAATTAAAGAAAAGATAAATAAATATTTTGATAATAGTACAAATGCTAATGAAGAATTAAATGAATATAATGGATATTCTAATTATTCATTAGATAAAATTAAAAATATTATTTTATTTTTTTCAAAAGATACCGTTTTAAAAACAAAATTATTAAAAGAAATGTTTTATTCAGATTTTATTTATTATAAAAATAATTGCGTATCTATAACAGGGTTAGAGTATGCTAAATTACCATATGGGCCTGTACCTGAACAATATGAGTCAATTTTAACAAAATTAATTAGTGAAAAAGTAATAAATTATAAAGTTGAGTATAATAACCAATATGAATGTCATAATATAAAAGCTAATTTAAATTATGATCCTAGTGTTTTTACAAAAGAAGAATTAGAAGTTTTAAATATGATAAAAATGAAATTTTTAAATTTTGGTTCAAAAGAACTAGCAGACTATTCACATAAGGAAAAGGCATATACTGATACAAAACCAGGAGAAAAAATTAGTTATGATTATGCCTTTGATATAGAAATTTAAAAAAACTGTAGATTTCAAATCTACAGCTTTTTTAATCATCACTTAGTATTCCGCTTATAAAATAATTCTTTTCTTTAGAATAATTAAGTTTATATTTATATTCTACATCTAATACATCTTTTATAGCTATGAAAGCTTCATTTCTTTTATTAGTTAAAAGATTATCATTAGTATGTACATTTAAATAACATATATCATTCTTATCTACTACTGTACCATTTTGTGGTAAATATATTTTATTATTAATAAATACATATTCTAATACAAATGGAGTTTTATCTGTATTCTTAATTAGTATTTGAATATAACCAGTAGCTTCTTCGATAGCTTTAAAATCAAATTCTTTTATATTAGTATTATCATAATCTTGATTAGGATCTAATACATAGAATAATGGTTCATTCTGTATTCTTATATCTTCTTTTCTTATTTTATTATCTTCTTTAATAGTTAGTATTACTCCCAAAACTGTCAAACCACCACTTATAATAGCAGCAAGTATTGGTACTATAATATAAATATTAATATCACTTAAACTCATAACTTTATCCTCACTTTATATAATTATATTAACATATAAGATATTTTTTTGTAAGATAGTATTAGGTGATTAACATGGATGATACAATAAAAAAATTACAAAGTATTATAAATGAATCTAATAATATAGTCTTCTTTGGAGGCGCAGGTGTTTCCACTGAAAGTGGAATAAAAGACTTCAGAGGTAAGAATGGCCTTTATAAAAGCCTTTATAAAGGTTATCCACCTGAATATCTATTAAGTAAAGATTGCCTAGAAGAAAATACTGAATTGTTTTATGACTACTATAGAGAATATTTAAATAATGAATCAATTGAACCAAATATGACTCATTACTTTTTAACTAAACTTGAAGAATCGGGTAAACTTAAAGCTATAGTTACTCAAAACATTGATGGATTACATGAAAAGAGTGGTTCAAAGAATGTTTTAAACATTCATGGAACAGTACTTAGAAACTATTGTAATAAATGTTTTAAAGAATATCCAAGTGATTATATATTTAAGTCTAGTGGTATCCCTAAATGTGAATGTGGTGGATTAATTAGACCTGATGTTGTACTTTATGGAGAAATGCTTAATGAATCATTTGAAGAAGCGATAAAGTATATACAAGAGTGTGATACTTTAATAGTAGGTGGAACTTCTCTAAGTGTATATCCAGCAGCATCACTTGTTAGATATTATAATGGTAAACACTTAGTTATTATTAATGATATGGTTACACCATATGATAATAATGCAGATCTAGTTATTCATTCATCTTTAGGAGAAATTTTTTCAAAAATAAAAATTTGATCTATTGAATTTATTGTAGAGATATAGTATATTACATATTGATTAGAACTCAGGAATCTTTCGAAGCCCTGAGTCTTTTTATATTCATTATTGACTATAGTAACCTAAGAGGTTATAATACACAAAAGAAAGGAGATTATAATGATCGTCAGGGAGTCTACTAAATATAAAAGAAGTTATAAAGATACTATTTTAAAAAAGAAAAAGTACGAAGAACAAGAAAAAATAGAGAGACTCATTGAGATTATGATTACTTTTCCTAATTTACATAATTTTATGATTTCTCAGTATAAGGAAAAGTATCATGTAGAACAAAAGAGAGCTAACTTAAAAGAATTCTTTACCGCAAGAATAAATAAGTTAAGACTAATATTTAAACCTGTAAGTGAATATCCTTACAATTATTTAGAAATAGACGAAATAGAATTAATCGAAGTAAATGATGATCATTATAAAAACTTGTAATATGATATCAGTAGGAAGTTTATTAAAAGAATATTTAGATGATAATAAAATAAGTCAAACAGAGTTTGCTGATAAATATAATATGTCTAAAAAACATGTTAATGAAATAATCTCTGGAAAGACAGGTATTTCTTTAGATACAATGATTCTTATTAGTTTAGTAACTAATAATGATTTAAATGTCTTAATCCATTTTAATGAACATAAAAAATGTGAAGATGAATTAAAATCTAAATTTAAATCAGAAAAAGAAATTAAAGAATATTTTAATTTATTTAATATAAAAGAAATGCAAGAAAAAGAGTGGATAAAACTAAGACATATCGAAGATAACGCAACAACACTATTAGACTTAAAAAAATATTTTAAAAACAATAATATTGAAAATCATCTTAATTATGTAAAAAACAATTATTTATTTAAAGAAGCAGGAAAAAAAGATCTAATTAAAACAGCAGAGTGGATATCATACTGTGAATCTAAAATAGATAATATAAATGAATATCCAAGATATAATTCAAATAATCTAAATGGTTTATTCAAAGAATTGTCTATAGAAAGAATGAATATATTTGATAAGGATAGATTAATTAATATATTCAAAAAGTATGGAATAGTATTGATTATTGAAGAATCTCTTAAAGGATCAAAGGTTAGAGGATGTACTCATGTTAAAGTAGATACTCCAATAATATATATGACTACATATTTAAAAAATAAAGCATCATTCTATTTTGCTTTATACCATGAGTTAGGTCATATTAAAAAAGACTATAATAAACTTAAAAATAAGACTATTGTATATGATAGTAATATAGAAAAAGAAGAAGATTTGTTTGCATTAAATCAAATGATTCCAGAAGATTTATATAATACATTAATTACTTCTAAAGACATAAAAGAAACATGTAAGAGTAATAATATACCTTTATCTTTCTTTTATTCAAGACTGGCTTATGAAGGAAGAATATCTTATACTTCAAAAGAGTATTTAAGTACTATTGAAAAGATTTTTGAATAATTATTTTCTTGTTATAATACAAATTAATGTTATAATTAATTTGTAAGCCAACTTGGCGCAATTGGTAGCGCAACTGACTTGTAATCAGTAGGTTGCGGGTTCGATTCCTGCAGTTGGCACCAGTAAGAAATTAAGTTAAACAGAAATGTTTAACTTTTTTTATTGTAAATTCTTTTGAATTTCACTAATAAATGTTATTATTAAGGAGAATAGAGGTGTCTTTTTATGAATGAAATTAATGAAAAAGCATTGGTAGAACAACTTCTTAGAATAATCAATTCAAATTATAGTGATTTTTATGCAATAGATATACCAAATGATAAAGTATATTCATTTGAGTTTAACGTAGCTAATGCACTAAAAATTAAGGGGGTACTTACATATACAGACTTCATAGATAGAGAAACAAAAAGAATAAAAGCAGAAGAAGTAGATCAATACTTTGCTGCACTTTCTTTAACTAAACTTGAAGGTCTTTATGCAAATGGTATTCACGAGTCTAAAGTTAAATATCGTAGACTTTGTGAAACTGGTGAATACAGATGGTATCAAAACATAATTAACTACTTACCATTTGAAAATGGTAAACTTATATTCATGATGAGTGAAGATGTTAATGATAGACTTACTGATACTGAAGAACATACACTTAAACTTGAAAGACAAGTAGGTGAATATAAGACAGCTCTACAAGAAGAAAGAGATCAAATAGGTAATGCTATTCTTCAAGTTAATAATACACTTGCTGCCCAAGGCAATGGTGGATTTGAGCTTAACAACACTAGGGACTATATCAACTCTGTATTTAATAAAGTATCAGTTGATAATCCTGAATTAAATAAAGTATTATCTACTAAGATAGCTCAAACAAGTAATTCTATGAAAAAGTATATCTTAATTGTTGATGATTCAGCAGTTATAAGAAACTCTTTAAAAAGAATATTTGTTGATAACTATGAAATAGTTATGGCTAAGAATGGTGATGAAGCTATAGAGATTATTAATAAGAATATTATTAGTAATAACTTTAATGATGATAGATTAAATATCGTAGGTATTCTTCTAGATTTATTAATGCCTGGTAAAAATGGATTTGATGTATTAAATTACTTAAAACAATATAGAGTATTTAATAAAGTACCAGTAGCTATTATCTCTGGTGATGAAAAACCTGAAACTAGAAAAAGAGTATATGAATACGATATCGTAGATATGCTTGAAAAACCATTTAATACTGAAAATATTAAGAAACGTATTTCTAAGATTATATCTTTATATGAAACAGGAAATACTCTACAAAGTATGGTAACTAATCAAGCTAAAGCTTTGGAAGAAAATAAAGGTGGATGTGAAGGAATAAATGAAGTAATTGCTAACATAGTTAAAAATATTCATAATTCTGAAGTTTCACATAAACTTACAAATTATACATTAGCTTTAGCTAATGAATTAAGACTATCATCTCCAAGTTTAAATATTGATGATATATTCATCAAAGCAATAACTAATACTTGTTATTTATATAACATAGGATCTATTGCTATGGATAATACAAAACCATTAACAAAAGAATATGTACTTGAAGAAATAAAATATGCTGAAGAAATAATTAATGCAATTTTAGTAGAACCAAATGAAATTAAAATTGCTACAAATATAGTTAGATATTCATGTGAAACTAATAATGGCAGAGGACTTCCGAATGGAATCCAAGGAGTTGATATTCCAATCGAAGCTGCGATTGTATCACTTGCAGTAAGACTTGCAAATGATAGAAGCAAACGTCCAATCAGAGAAGTTGCTATTTCTGTTATTGAAGAAGAATCAACTAGATATAATCCTAATGTATTAAAAGCATTGAATACAATTAAGGATAAACTAGATTAATGAAAAGTAAAAAAATATTTATATATGTAATATATTTTATATTAATATTTGTATCTTTATTTATATCCACCTTTATGAGTTTTAAGAATGTAACTAATAAGGTAGAGTCATCAATAGAGTTTGTTACTCAAGGTGGATATAATTATACGGTTGATTATAAAGAAAATGAGTTATTTACTAAAGAATCACTACATGATTCATCTACTAAGAAACTACCTGGCAAATTAATTAATAAAATAGATATTAATTTTGATTATCATGTTGAGTTTAGTGATTTAGTTAAATCAAATGTATTATATTCAGTTAATACTAAATTAATCGTGGGAGATACTATAAATAAAAGTTTTCCAATTGAAACTAACTTCAGTGACTCGTTCCAAGGTAAAAATTATGACTTAAGTTATGTAGCATCAATAGATTATAATCATTATAAAGAAATCTATAATAACTTCATAAATGAGATGGGTGTAACACCCACAGGGGATGCTTATTTATCAATTGAATTTGCTATTATAAATAAGATTAATTATTTAGGAATAGATGATGTTAATTCAAATACTATCAAAGTAACTATCCCAATTAGTGATGATTATATTAGTATCACTAAGAATAGTGATATTAATACAAATAAGAAGACTATTAATAGAGTTAAAGATAATAACTCTATTAATAGTTTCTATTCTGTATCATCTATATTTATGTGGATAGTAAGTTTACTTTTAATATTCTCGTTTAGTTTATATCACTCAAGAGAGTTAGAGGTATCTTCACCATTTAAAAGAAGAATAGCTAGAATCTTAAGAGAATATGATTCTATCATCGTAGAAGTAAGAAGACTTCCTTCACTCGAAGATTTAACTGTAATTGAAACAACTACATTTAATGAACTTCTAGATGCTCAAAGTTCCTTAGAGATGCCTATTAATTATAAATTAGAGAATAATACAGCTAAATTTGTAATAGTTAAAGATAATTTAGCTTACTACTATAATATTAAAGAAAATAAAAAGGTTTAATCCTTTTTATTTTTTTGTTATTATATGTGTGAGGTTGATTTGTATGGCATCATTTACAACTAGAATTAAAGATGAAATTACAAAGATAGAAACTAATAGATTAGAATCTATCGCTGAAGTATGTGCATATTTAAAAGATAATTCAGAATTTTGTAATCATGAAATAATTATGTTTATTGAAAATGCTAGCGTAGCTAGACGTATGTTTTCTTTAATTAAAAGAATATATGGTATTAATATTAAACTCACAATAAGAACTCAAAAGAAGTTTGTTAATAAAACTATGTATATCCTAGAATTAAAAGAAAAAGTAGATATTATTACTAGTGATGTAGAAAACATGTTTAAGAATATTAAAGATTATTCTGAAGAAGAGAAGATGAGTTATCTTAAAGGTATATTCTTATCATGTGGATCTATTAATGATCCATCAACATCTAAGTATCATTTAGAGTTGCTTGTTAGAACTAAAGAAGTATCTGATTTAGTGATGGAATTACTAAAAGAATTTAATTTTAATTCTAAATTAATAACTAGAAATAAAGGATATATGGTATATATAAAATCATCAGAAGAAATAAGTGACTTTATAAAGATGTTAAATGCTATTGATGCATTATTCTATTATGAAGATATAAGAATATATAGAGATCATAAAAATATGGTTAATAGACTTAATAACTGTGAACAAGCTAATGTAGAAAAGATGATGAAGACTTGTAATGAACAAGTAGAGAACATTGAATTTCTAGAAAAAGAAGACCTTTTAGATCTTCTAGATGATAAAACTAAAACAATCGCAGAATATAGACTTAAGTATCCAGAAACAACAATGCAAGAACTTGCAGATATTATTTCTATGGAAACTGAATTTACTATTTCTAAATCAGGTATTAATCATGGATTCAGAAAAATAAAAGACTTTGTTAATAAAGCAAAGAATAATGATGGAGAGTAGTCAAACTCTCTTTTATTTTGAAGCTAAAGTTGGTATAATTTATAGAGAATAAGGGAGTGGCTAATTATGAACATCAAAGTATATCAATCAGGTCTTAAATTTTTACTCATAGATGCCGTAGCTAAGTTATATAACGGTGAAGTTATCTATGAGCATAGTTTAGACCATGGAGTATTAGCAACTATTAAAGCAGATAAAATAATTGATGATAAAGAAATAGATAAAATAAAAGATTTTATGCAAAAACTTGTTGAAAAAGACATACCTTTCAACAAAAAAATCGTAAGTGTTAAAGATGCATTCGATTATTACATGAGACATAATATGCCTGAAAAGGCTAAAAACATTCAAGCAGTTAATAATATATCTGTTTCTATGTATGAATTTAATGGATCATATAATTACATGTATACACATGATATGCCTAAATCAAGCGGTGAAATAACAATGTTTGATTTAAAGTATATTAATGATAATGAAGCAATTCTTTTATATCCATTCCATGGAGAACTAGATTTTACTTTTAAGAATAAAATATATGATATGTATCAAATATGTAAATCTTGGTCTGAAAGAATAAGAGTTAATTATGTATCTGATATTAATGATTTAATTGCTCAAGGTAAAATCATAGACTTCATAAGAAATACAGATCTTTTAATGGATATGACTATATATATGTCAGCAGAAGCTATTATAAGAAAGAAGAAAAAAATAGTTTTACTAGCTGGTCCTTCATCATCAGGAAAAACTACATCATCTAAGAAGTTAAGTAATGCTCTTACATCCCTAGGATATGATGCAATACCTATTACTTTAGATGATTACTTCCTTGAAAGAGATGAAACACCACTTCTAGAAGATGGAACTAAAGATTATGAATCAATTAACTGTTTAGATTTAAAACTATTTAATAAACAAATAAATGCTCTTCTTAATGGAGAAGAAGTAGTACTTCCAACATATGATTTTGTATCAGGAAGTAAAATATATGATAAACCTCCGATAAAGTTAGAAAATAATGAAGTATTAGTTATCGAAGGATTACATGCAATTAATCCAAATCTATTCTTTAATGATTATAGCGCAGATTTATTTAAGATTTATGTATCTCCATTTAGTCCATTAAAGATAGATAGACATAATTATATTTCTTCAACTGATAATCGTCTTTTAAGACGTATTGCTAGAGATTTTAGAACGAGAGGAAGAAGTGCTGAAGACACACTTGCTTCTTGGGCTAAAGTACGTGAAGGAGAAGAAAAATATATCTTCCCATATAACGATATGGTAGATAATGTAATTAATACAAATAGTATTTATGAAATAGGTGTATTAAAAGTTATATTAGAGCCACTACTATTAAATGTACCAATGGATTCAGAACATTATACAGATGCAAGAAGACTTTTAGATAGTATTAGAAACTTCTATCCAATATCTTCTGAATATGTATCTGAATCAAGTGTATTAAGAGAATTTATTGGTGGATCTATATATGATGTTAAGTAAGGAGAGTAAATATGAAAAGAGTAGCAATTAATGGATTTGGTCGTATTGGTAGACTAGCATTCAGAGAACTTATGAATGATACAGAACTTGAAGTTGTAGCTATCAATGATTTAGCTAAAACAGAAGATCTATATTATCTACTTAAATATGATTCAAACTTTAGAATGTTTAATTCATCTAAGTTATCATATGATGAAGAGCATATTATATATAACGGTAAAAAGATAAGAATATATCAAGAACCAGATGCAGTTAATCTTCCTTGGAAGGATGAAAGAATTGATGTAGTTCTTGAATGTTCTGGTTTCTATACAGATGTAGTAAAAGCTTATTCTCATATTAAAGCAGGAGCTAAACATGTAATTATTTCAGCACCTGCGAAAGGTGAATGTAAGACTATAGTTTATAATGTTAACCATAACATTCTAGATGGAACTGAAGAAGTTATTAGTGCAGCTTCATGTACAACTAACTGCCTTGCACCAGTATTAAAGGTACTTAATGATGAATTTACTGTTAAAACTGGTTACATGACTACAGTACATGCAACAACTAATGATCAAACTACATTAGATGTAGTTCATAAAAAAGGAGCATTATCTCGTAGAGGAAGAAGTGCAATGGCTAACATTATTCCAGCTGAAACTGGAGCTGCTAAAGCTATTGGTAAAGTTATTCCTGAGATTGATGGAAAACTTAAAGGTTCAGCATTCAGAGTTCCTGTTATTGATGGATCTGTTATTGATTTAACAGTATTAGTAGAAGAATCTGTTACAGTTGAAGATGTTAATAATGCATTCGATCATGCTCAAAATAAAACAATTAAACTAACATTTGATCCAGTAGTATCTTGTGATGTTATTGGTCAAAAGATTGGTGCACTTGTTGATGGATTATCAACAGCTGTACTTCCACAAGAAGATGGAACTACTTTAGTTAAAGTGGTAGCTTGGTATGATAATGAACTAGGATATACTACTCAAATGATTAGAACAATGAAAGTGTTAGTATAATGAAAAGTTTAAAAAGATTATTAGTATTAGTTTTATGTTTATTTATTAATGTAGTTATAGTTCATGCTGAGGACTTTGTTCCTCATGCATCCTTAGGATCATTTGATGGTGAATACTTAACTATTAACTTATGGTATGGTGGAGCAAGTGTATCTGAAATAGAGCATACTATTAAATATGACTATACATGTTTAGAATATGTTTCATCTACAGCAGAACTATATAGTTCAAACATTACTAAAGTAAGTAATGAAAATAACTATCAAGTAGATAAAGTAGAAGCTTTCGCAATGGAAGATAACTACAATACTACATATGCAACACTTACTTTTAAAGTTAAAAGCGATTATACAGTAAGAAAGACTTTATATATTACTCTAGATGATTTTATAGCTGCTTCTTCAAGTGGTAGCAAGTACAAATCAGCCCCTCTTATTATTACAGTAAGAAGAGATGCTATTAATAAAGTATATTTCTATCAAGACTATTTAAATGATTATTATAAAAGACAAATATGGTTAAATGATCATTATGTAAATATTATTATTGCCGCGATAGTAATCGTTGTTGTAGTATTCTTATTTATTATTACTCCAACACAATTTGGTGGAAGAAAAAAAGTAAATAGTATGAAAAAGAAAATAAATAAATCTTCTGGTAAAAAGAGTATTTCTAAATTTGATTTAAATCCAGATAAAATCCAAGAAATAGGCAGAAAGAAAAAAGAAGAACCCAAAAATAAACTAGAACTTGGTTCTTATGATCCTTTATCTAGTAACAAAAGAAAAAAATAATCGAAATTTATATTTTAAATGATATAATACCTCTTATAGAGGTATTTTTATGTATGAAGAGATGGTAAGAGTTATAGGAAGTTATATATTAAATAATAAGAAAATTGATAAAGCTTATTATTATAAGATTTATGATGTACTTGCTGATTATTTAAAACTAGATGATTTTGTAAATGGTTTAGCAGTTAATGACGTTAAGATAGATCCAAAAGAATCTAGTGTTTATTCACCAAAAGATAAAATAATAACTGCAAATTATTATCCTAGTGAAGCTCATAAAATGTTATTAGATAGTGTAAAAGATTTTAATGAAATGTCTTATGATTATTTAAATGCTTTATTAATCGTAGACTTACTTATACATGAAGTTAATCATGCTATTCGTTTTAATGAAATAGATATGGGTGGAAATGAACTAATTGATGAACTTATTAGAAAAAGTACTCATGTAGTAAGTAGAAAAGACTTTAATAATATAATAGATTATTTTAAAAATGAAAAAATATCAGAAAGAGTTTATAACAATAATCATGATTTATCACCTGCAGAATCAGATGCAGATTATTTAACTTTAAAAGCAATTAAGGAATTAGTACCTTACTTAGAAGATATAGATTATTCTAAAGTAACATTAGAATACTTTATAGCATTTAAATATACAGATACTTTTAATACTTTAAGAAAAAAATATAAATTAAATTATAATGCAGAATATACTAATTCTCCATCATATGACTTTTGTAATATGGTAAGAAGTAAAGATATTTATAAACCAGAGATAGTATTAGATTATAATAGAGATAATAAAGAAACATTTATTAAAGATAAAAATAAATATTCTTTAGAAGAAAGATTACAATATGGATTACAATTATCTGATATTGAACTATTAAATTATAATAGAGAAGTATTTGATAATATTGAATCAAGAGCAAACTACATAAGAAAGTATAAGAGTTAAATAATATGAATGATGAATTAGTAGAATTATTAGTAAAATATTATAAAGAAAATAAATTAGCAGATGAAAGATTTATATCTGAAGTTGAAGGCATAATTAATAATAATGAGAAAATTAAAGATGCTATTAGTGGTATTGATTGTTCAGCTAAAGAAGATATAGCTTATTATGCATATGAAGATAAAGGAATACATTTAAATAAAAATTTAGATACTTTAAGAAAAACGAAACCTAATCCAGGTTTTAATGATAGAGGTTTATTTGAAAATTTAAATATAATAATGATAATACTACATGAATTAGATCATGCTATATTATTTAATGATATGTATAAAGGTAAGTATGATTTAATGGCTAAATTAGCATTAGTATGTGATATTTATGGGGATACAAATAATTGGGATACACAAACTACTTTTAGAGAATTATTTGAATATATTAAAGAAACTATTCTAATACCTAAATATTATGAAAAATATCATGATTATGCTCCTTATGAAACAAGAGCAATAATTAATTCTAATTTTGAAACATTAGACCTAATAAAAGAATTATATAAGACAGATATAGATTTAAAAGATATTAATTCTTTAGAGGATTATTATAAATCACATATTAATTCTATGATAGGAAGAAGATATGACCACTTTGAAAATGGTATATCTAATTCTCGTTCTTATGATTATTGTAATTTATTTAGTTTTAGAAAAGAGTATTTTCCTGAAGAATTAATTCTATATAATGAATCAAGAGAAAAATCATATATCGAAGATTCTAAGAACTATTCGCTAAGAGAAAGACTAAGCTTAGGTCTTCAAGCATCAGAGAAAGAAATAAATGAAAATTTTGATTTATCTAAATATATAGAGGATAATCATACTGAAATAAAAGTTGGACCTATAGTTATAGGAGCTACAAGAAAATCTAAAGTACTAATTAAATAATTAAATTTGACATTTATTCTTATAATGATAAAATAACCTCCATGAAAAGGAGGTTTTTTGTATGAGAGATGAATTAATTAAATTAATATATTATTATGAAATAAATGAAAAATATGCAGATCCTCCATTTGTTAAATCAGCAGTTAATATAATTGCAAAACAAAATGATTTAAAAGAGTATGTAAGAAGATTAAGAATAAAAGATAGTTTTTTCTATTCTAATTTAGGTTTATATTTACCTAAAAAAAAGAGAATGGTTATTAATATAAGGTTTGATGATCAACTTGAGGAATTCTTAGAAATGTATCGTTACATACCTGAATACTTTTCAGAAACATTAACATTTAATTTAAATGTATTAAATACAATAATTCATGAAATGGATCATGCTTTAATGGAAAAAGAATATCAAGAAGGTAAAGATGATTTAATAATAAGATTATATAAATATGTAGATAATGATGCTTATGATAATAAGTCTAATAATCCTATTGATTATTTATTAAACAAAGTAAGAGAATTAAGATTAGATAGAGTATATGATAATAATCATGACTTTGATCCTGGAGAAAGAAGAGCAATAGTTACATCTAATTTACAAACTTTAGATATCCTTAATGGCCTTAAGAAAACAGATATAGATTATAAGAATATAAGAATTAATATTAATGCTTTTACTGCTACTACAATCGCAGATATTAAATTTGTTTATGAAAAGAAAAGTGATGGATTTACTAATTCACCATCATTTGATTTCTGTAATAAGATAAGTAAGATTGTAGATTTTTCTCAAAAGGATTTAGATATTTATAACAAATGCAAAAAAGAAAGATATAAAATGGATGCTTCTAATTTTTCTTTTGAAGAAAGAGTTCTTTATGGATTACAACTATCAAATAAAGAATTAGATTCTATTTTAAATAGTAGAGAAGCAAGAGAAAACGAAAAAGAGATTAAAAAATTAATTAGAAAATTTAAATAGTTTGACAAATAATAAATTTTTAAATATAATTAATTTTGTTGAAAGCAAATGACGAAGACGTCATATATTAAGTATTTTAAAGAGAATTCTCCATATGGTGTGAGGAGAAGAAAAGAAAGGTATATGAAGATCACTTCTGATGTGACTTGGGGATAAGCCAAGTACGTAAACTTGCGTTAAGAGTATAAGTGCATGATTTAAACTCATGAATTAAGGTGGTACCACGGAGCAAACTCACTTCGTCCTTTAGTTCATGAGTTTTTTTATTTATAAAGGAAAGGTGATATTATGAAAAAATTTAAAGAATTAGATAAGAGACCAGTAAATGAAGTTGAATCAACTATCTTAAATTACTGGAAAGAAAATAAAATCTTTGAAAAGACTATCTCTTCAAGAGAAGGTAAAGAAGACTTTGTATTCTATGATGGACCAATCTATGCTAATGCTAAACCAGGTATCCACCATGTATTAGCTAAATCAATCAAAGATTCATTTACTAAATATAAAACAATGCAAGGTTATAGAGTATTAAGAAAAATAGGTCTAGATACTCATGGTTTACCAATTGAAGTAAATGTTGAAAAGAACCTTGGTTTCTCAGGAAAACATGATATTGAAAAATTTGGTGTTGAAAACTTCTGTAAAGAATGTAATAAGAACACAGCATTAAATATTGATGAAGTTAATAAATTAACTGATATGATGGGTCAATTCATTGATTGTGAAAATCCATATGTAACATGCTCAAATGAATTTATTGAATCTGAATGGTGGATAATTAAAGAAATGTTCAAAAAAGATTTAATCTATCATGGTAATAAGATTCTATGGTATTGCCCTAGATGTGGTACTGAACTATCTTCATTTGAAGTAGCTCAAGGTTACCAAGAAGATCCAGTAAATTCAATTATATTACCATTTAAAAAAGCAGATGAAGATGCATACTTCCTAGTATGGACAACAACTCCATGGACATTAATTGCAAACGTTGCATTATGTGTTAACCCTGACTTAACTTATCTTAAAGTTAAATCTCAAGGATACACATTCTATGTTGGAGAACGCTTAGCTAACAGTGTTTTAGGAGATGACTTTGAAGTATTAGAAACATTTAAAGGTACTGACCTTAAAGGAATGAAGTATGAACAATTACTTCCATTTGTTAATGTTGAAGGTAAAGCATTTGAAGTTTTAGCAGATAATTATGTTACTGATTCAGATGGTACTGGTATTGTTCATATAGCTTCTGCTTATGGTGAAGACGATAATAGAGTAGCTACTGCTGCAGGTGTTGCATTTATTAATCCAGTTGGACCTGATGGATGTTATACTGAAGGTCCATGGAAAGGAAGACTAGTAACTGATAAAGATTTAGAAATAGAAATAATAAAATATTTAAAAGAAAATGATAAACTATTTAAAAAGATTAAATTAACTCATGATTACCCACATTGTTGGAGATGTAAGAGTGCTTTACTTAATTATCCAAAACCAGCTTGGTATGTTGCAACAACTAAGAAAAAAGCTGAAATTATTGAAGCAAATAAAAAGATTAACTGGTATCCTAGTTATGTAGGTGAAAAGAGATTTGCTAATTGGCTAGAAAACATGGTTGATTGGGGTATTTCTAGATCTCGTTATTGGGGATGTCCACTTCCAATTTGGACTAATGAAGAAACTGGTGAAATCTATTGTGTAGGTTCTCGTGAAGAATTACAAAAACTTGCAGTTGAAGATGTAGATATCATGAATATGGAATTACATAGACCATATATTGATAATGTACATATTAAATCACCAGAAACTGGAGATATATTAACTCGTGTTGAAGATGTATTAGATGTATGGTTTGACTCTGGTTCAATGCCTTATGCTCAATTCCATTATCCATTTGAAAACAAAGAATTATTTGAATCTCAATTCCCAGCTGATTTCATTGCTGAAGGATTAGACCAAACAAGAGGTTGGTTCTATGTACTTTTAGTAATATCTACAATAATCTCTGGAGAATCTTGTTTCAAAAACGTTGTAGTTAATGATATGGTTCTTGATGGTAAAGGTAAGAAAATGAGTAAATCTACTGGTAACATCGTAGACCCAGTTGCTACAATTGAAAAATATGGAGCAGATAATGTAAGATGGTACATGTTCTATGTATCACCAGTATGGACGCCATTAAAATTCGATTTTGATGGACTTAAAGAAGTACACTCTAAATTCTTTAACCCATTTAAAAACACATATTCATTCTTCCAAACATACGCAAACATTGATGGAATTGATATTAATGAATGCAATGTTCCAGTTAAAGATAGGGAAGAAATAGATAAATGGTTATTATCTAAATATAATAAGTTAGTTAAGAATGTAACTTCATTCTATGATTCATATGATCTTAACTTAGTAGTTAAAGAAATTACTTCATTTGTATCTGATGATTTATCTAACTGGTACATAAGAAGAAACAGAGATAGATTCTGGGCTTCAGAACTTGATAACTCTAAAAAGTCAGTTTATATGACTACATATGAAGTATTAACTGGTCTTTGTAAATTATGTGCACCAATAATTCCTTATACTACTGAAGAAATCTATCAAAATTTAACTGGCGAAGAATCAGTACACTTAAGTGACTTCCCAACATATGACGAAAAATTAATCGTAAATGATATCGAAGTTAAGATGGATTTAGTAAGAGATTTAATCTCTACAGGAAGATTTGTTCGTGAAGATACTAAGATTAAGGTAAGACAACCTCTAAGTGAAGCTTTAATTGATGGTAAATATGAATCAATCCTAGGTGACTTAGTTGAATTAATCAAAGAAGAATTAAATGTTAAGAAAGTAACATTTGTAAGTGACTTATCTAAATACATGAACTTCAATATTAAACCTAACTTCAAAGTATGTGGAGCTATGTTTGGTCCTCGTATGAAAGATTATCAAGCATTACTTCAAAACTTAGCAGAAGAAGATGAAGAAGCATTACTTCAAGAAGAAACAATTACTGTAGACTTTGATGGAGAAAGATTAGATATTACTCCAGACATGGTAGATGTAAGAATTGAATCTAAAGAAGGCTTCAACGTTGGAATGCAAAATAATAAGTTCATTATTCTTAACACAGAATTAACTGAAGAATTAATCCTTGAAGGATTAGCTAGAGAATTTGTATCTAAAGTACAAAATATCAGAAAGACTATTGGTCTTGAAATCTCTGATAGAATTGAATTAACATACAGCGGTGATGATCTTACAAATAAAGCATTTGATGAATTTAAAGAATACATTATGTCTGAAACATTAGCAGTTAACTTCTCACAAAGTGATAACGGAGAAGTTAATGACATCAACGGACACGAAGTTAAAATTGAAGTTAAAAAGAATTAATCTATTGGAAATCTAAAAGATTTATAATAAAATATAGGTGAGGAAGCATTATCAACATAATGCTATCTCGCTTGGAAATAGCATCAGTTATGGACTGATGCTTTTTTTGTTAACCAAAACCCCCTTCAAAGTTTTGTTAAGTATCTAAGTTTTACTTATATACAATTAGCAAAATAATAATCATAAGTAGTATAAGAATTAAAAAATCCTTTTTACTCATAATTACCACCTCACTTTCTATTTCTAGTTAGTGAGATAACATACAGGATAACACTCCCTCTAATATACTTATACACGGTTACCCCCTTAAATTACTCGAAATTTCTTTCAAAAATGTTCTGACCCCTTCAGAAACAAAAAATCTGTTAAATTTATATGTTGTAAATAGACAATTTTTGTTATGAGTAAATTTTATTTAATGATATAATTAATACTAGGAAGGTGATAAAAATGGGATTAATTAAAGCTGCAGTAGATGCAACAGGAAAGGTAATTGGAGATCAATTTAAAGAGTTTATTACAGTTCCACAAGTTGAAGGTAATGTATTACTTTGTAGGGGAGTAGTACAACATGGTTCTGGTAATTCAAATTACACTGAAGGTGTTATTACTAACGGAAGTACAATCGTAGTTCCAGTTGGATACGCTATGATGATGGTTGAAAATGGAGAAATCAAAGAATTTAGTGCTGAAGACGGTGCTTATACTTGGGATTCTAATGCACAACCATCAGTATTTGAAGGTGGATTCTTTAAAGGAATCGGAGATTCTATAAAAGAAATCGGAAAACGTATTACTTATGGTGGTAAAGCTGCTATGGATCAAAGAGTTTATTACATTAATATCAAAAATATTACAGGTAATAGATTCGGAAGCCAACAACCTGTTACTATAAGTGATCCAAGATACGGTTCTGTAGAAATTACTTATAATGGTGAATACTCATTTAAAGTAGTTGATCCTGCTGTTCTTGTAACTCAAATCTTAGGTACAGATCCTAAAGACGTAGTTACTGTTGATGAAGTAGTTGGGGGACAATTAAAGACTCAATTTAGTTCTAATGTTTCTACATGTATTTCTAACTTAATGATTCAAAATAACATTTCATTTAATGCCGTTCAAGGTTATAAAAATGATGTTGTTAATGTTATGAATACATTATTAGATGAATCATGGACTAAACAATATGGATTAACTATCCTAGATGTAGCACTTAATATCAATGCAAGCGAAGAATCTAAACAAATTATTAGAAATATTGATTCTCAAATTGCTATGGGTCAAGCTTATGCTGCAAATCCAAATGGTATGATGGCTGCCGCTACTGGTTCTGCTATGCAAAATGCTGCTTCTAACCCAAATGGTGCAATGAATGGTTTCGTTGGACTAAATATGGCGCAAGGCGTTGGTGGTAATGCAATTAATGCTGCAACACAAACACCAGCACAACCTGCACCACAAGGATCAGTTCCTAACCCAGGAGAAGTTAGTATAAATCAAACAACACCTAACTATCCAGGAAGCGAAAATCAACAATAATTGATTTAGCAAACAAAAAAACTTAGATATTAATTTATCTAAGTTTTTATTTTGTCTAATTTATTTCTATATAAACATCTTCTTTAATATTACTAATTGTATATGTATTACCATTTTTATTAATATGTACACCATCGAATAGAATCTCTTTTCCAACGTTATTAATATATTTGTAATATGCTTTAACATTTTTAGTAGTAGTAAATGTATATGATCCATTATAACCAACTTTAGCGTTTATTCCAGTATTAGAAGTAATAGTTGACTTATAATCATCTATATTGTGATATACAAGATTTGTTTCATTATATTCATTAATATGATTATTAACCCAAGTTTCCGTTGAAGAATCACCATATATATCAATTCTTTGAGTTAAGTTTTTAAATGTTGTTACATTAATAGCATCAGGATTTATAATATTTGGTATTACAAGTGTTTTTAATTCTTTATAACCGCCAAATTGATTATCTCCGACAGTCTTTACAGTCTCACCATAAATAACTTTTTCCATATTACTATTACCACTTAAACTCCATCCTGGAACATTAGTAAGTGAATCAGGTAATATCATAATATATGCACTTCCATAACCTAAACTTAATCCTCCAGTAGTTTGAACTCCATCTGGAATTGTAATAGCATCACCTCTATAGAAGGCAAGACCATAATTATCTATAACTCTAAGTGAATTACCTTCGAATATTACTTTATTATAATATGAGTGATTATTATAATTTTCCATAGGTTTAAATAACATCTTTGGTATTCTAGTTACATTAGGTCCAATTATAACTGTTGTTCCTTTAGTAGAATTACCCATATCATAAGTAGAGTAGTTATCACCAGCATTAACATTTGTAGGACTAATACTTAAATCTTTAAGATTAATAGCATTTATTCTAAATTCTTTAACGAAGAATAAATTATAGAATGCATATTTTCCTATATAAGTAACATTTTCATCTATTTTAATATTATATATATAATCTCTATATTTAAACCAAGGTGGTAAATTATTCTCACTATAATCAGCCATATCACCATTACCACTAATAGTTAATGTATATGTATCTAAATTATAATTCCAAGTAGCACTTCCAGTAGTACCTGAATCACTTTGAATATGATATTGATCTTTATCAAGAATTATAAATCTATTACCTGGGAAGTATTCATTTTTTAGAAGTACATCATTAAATTTAATAAGATTAGCATATTGTTCATTAGATGTATAACCAAAGTTATCTCCATACATTCCATAGAATGTATTATTAAGAACAATAGGATATCTATTACTATGTCTATTTGTTCTAAAGTAATACGCTTGATCTCTTTGATTATAAAATAAATTATTTCTAATTTTAATATTACCAACAATTCTATTATAAGAACCTACATCATGGTACCAAGTTTTAATATGGCCAGATGCATCTCTATCAGGTCTAGTTTCACAAAGCCCATAACCTGAATATCTCAATATATTATTTTCAATAGTGAAGTCATATATTACAGACTCATCAAATATTTCACCGCTATCTTCATCCGTAGACATCCAATATTCAATATTATAGTTACTATATTCAAGTACATTATTTGAAAAAACAGCTTTATCCATTCTTGCAACAGTTCCAGTATCAACTTTAGCACTTAATTGGAAAGTAGGACCAGCATCATAACATTGATATATATAGTTATTTTTAACTATCATGCCGTCTTTTACTGTAGAACCATTATAATCTCTTACAGAACCATATATTTCAACAGCATTACCATATCTTGTTGGCTTATCATTGTTATAGTTTTGAACCATTCCTCCAATAAAACCAATTTCACAATTAGTTACTACTAGATTACTCATAGTACTACCACCAATACCATGAGATCCAGTATACATGATTTTTAAATTATCTACATAGATATTATTATGTCCATTAATACCTATATTATGGCCACCCATATTAAATTCAATTTCATCATATCTTTCTTTAGGATTTCCAATTGAGTATAAATATAATGCACCACCTGTAGTCTTAGCATTATAAGAATGTCCTACATGATAAAACTCCAAATCATTTTTAATTAAGTCTTGAATTTTATTTTCAATATTACTTTCATCATATGTAGCTAGAGTAGTTATCATTTGAGCATAATTAAAAGTTTTATCTAAGCTAGTCATAGACTTAGTACAATTATTATTACCTTTATTACAATAAAACCATAAAGTACCAACATTTTTAGTAAATACTTGATCACTTCCATTTAAAGTATATTTCCAAATATTAGGTTTAACTTCAACCCAATCTCCTTCTTTAGCACCATCATATTCAGATTTAGAAAGAATAGGTTTACCTTTACTAATATCTCCATAAGAACCTATTAATAAATCATCTCTATTAATTACAAGTGTACCTTTGAATGTATCACCATCTCTAAATAGAATAGTAGATCCTTCAGTTATTTTATTTTGAGAAGCATTAGAATAATAAGCAACTCTTCCTAATGTTCTAATTGGTCTATCAGGACTTCTACCGTCATTATTATCATCACCATCATTAGATACATAAAAAATCTTATTAGGATCTCTACCACTAATATCAGTATTAGGTGTATTTCTAATTTCATTAATTCTTGCTAAAGTTTTTTCTTCGATTTGTTCCTCAGTTAAAACATTAATATTATCATCATAATAAGTGAAAGGTGATTTACCTTTATAGAAGTTATATAATTTAGAAACATCACTTAAAGTAACACTTGAATTATTAGTTACTTTACCAGCTTTTAAATTATTACCACTTAAAGTATTTTTACCTTTATAGTGATTATATAATCTAGAAACATCACCAAGTGATATAGAACCATCACCAGTAACATCTCCGATTACAACAATTGTATAATTAGTATTTTCAACAGTTAGTTTATCTCCAGTACTAATTGCACTATTATAATCTAACTCTTTATTACTCTTATCATATAAATTTATATTACTATAATCTTTACCGTAATCTATCTTACTTAAAAACTCACCTGCTTTAAAATCATAAGAAGTAGGTTTAGCATATATTACATTAGATTTAATTTCATACTCACTTGAAGAAAGTGTAGTATTTGTATCAGCTAAACTTAATCTTAAAACTATTGGTACAGCTAACATCATTAAAGATATTACAAAATAAAGATATTTTAATTTTTTTCTCATGCCTAATCACTCCAGTACTATCTATAATTGTATTATTCTCATTATATATATTTTATCATATATTAACTATAATAAAAATGTTAAATGAAGTATTCCATTCATATTTAATTAGTTGAAAAAAGAATAGTTTATCTTTATAATTTTAATAGGTGATTTTAATGAATAAGCAAAAACTATTTGTTGGTTTATCTGTATTAATAATAGATCAAGTTCTAAAAGGAATTATAGAAACTTTAACTAAAAGTTATGTTATAATAGATAAAGTTTTTAGTATTAAATATGTAACTAATACTGGAGCTGCTTTTTCATTATTTGAGAATAATATTTTTATACTAATATTAATATCTTTAATAATATTAGTTTTAGCTTATAATTTATCATTCTCATTTAAATCAAATAAGATAAATAATATAACATTCGGTCTTCTTTATGGAGGTATCTTAGGTAACTTAATAGATAGAGTATTCTATGGTTATGTTAGAGATTTTATAAGTATATTTAAATTCCCAGTTTTCAATATTGCAGATATGGCAATAGTATGTGGAATAATACTTTTAATAATTACTTCTATTAAAGGAGAACTTAATAGTAAGAGTGGTGATAAAAATGAAAATAAGAGTAGAAGAGGAAACAAAGCTAAGAATAGATAAATACTTAGTTGACTTTTTAGAAGACTCAAGAAGTTTAATTGATAAAAAGATTGATGCAGGTTTAATTACTGTTAATGGTGAAGAAATAAACTCACACTATATCCCTAGGGTTGGTGATGAAATCGAAGTTACCGAAGGGTCAATCAACGATGAAACAATTGATGCTGAAGAAATGCCTTTAGATATAGTTTATGAAGATGATGATTGTATAATCATTAATAAACCATCTGGCTTAGTTGTACATCCAGGCGCAGGAAACTTCAGTGGTACTTTAGTAAATGGACTTATGCATTATACTAAAGATTTAAGTGATGTAAATGGAGATATAAGACCTGGTATAGTACATAGAATAGATAAAGATACTTCTGGTATTATGATTGTAGCTAAGAATAACAAAGCTCATGAAATATTAAGTGATGCTTTATCAAGACATGAAATAAAAAGAGAATATATTGCTCTTTTACGTGGTGAATTTCCAAGTGACACTGCTACCGTAGATGCACCAATTGGAAGAGATCCATCAAACAGAAAGAAAATGGCAGTTACTTCTAGAAATAGTAAGAATGCTATTACTCATGTTAGAGTTTTAAAAAGATACAAAGGATATACTTTAGTTAAGTGTTCACTAGAAACAGGAAGAACACATCAAATCAGAGTTCATATGGCATACATTGGATACCCAATTGTTAATGATCCACTTTATGGAATCGGAGAATCTACAGAGTTTGGTCAATTTTTACATTCAACATCAATTGACTTTACTCATCCAACAACACATGAACATATGCATTTTGAAGTAGATATTCCTAAAGAGTTTAGTGATTACCTAGAAACTCTTGAAGAAAAATAAGGAGGACTTATGTATTTAAGTGATAATGATGAAATAACAATGAAATTAGTTCATTATTTTGTTACTAAAGAAAATTATCAACCAATCATAGTTAATGGTGCTGAAAATGAAATATGGCTTGAAAACATTGATAAACCATATGCAGTAATAAGAATTAATGCTAATTACATTCATAATAATGATCAATTACAATATGATTTATTTAGATCTAAATCTATTATTAAACAAATAAAAAGAAAAACTTTTTCACTTACATGTGATATGTTAAATATCCAAATTAACTTAGGTGAAAACGTTTCTCTAGATACAATTAATGATAAACATGTTGATTGTATTTCAATTGAATCTGCTAATGATGAAAAGATTTTAGATATTTTCCCTGAAATCAAAAATGATATGGTAGATAAAGGAGATGCTGTAGACTTCTTCTTAAATGTTACTAAAGATATTAATGAAGCTACTGAAAAGAAAAATAAATTATATGAAAAAACATTTGGTAAAAAGACTATCGTTGCAACATATATTCTTATTGCACTAAATGTTTTAGTATATTTCTTAACTATTGCTAATCCTGGATTAATTTCAGAATTTGGAATGTCTAAACATAACTTCTTACTTGGAGATTACTACAGGGTAATTACTGCTGCATTCTTCCATGGAGGATTAATCCATTTAGCATGTAATATGTATTCTTTATACATAATTGGTAACCAAATAGAAACACTACTTGGAAAGACTAAGTTCTTAATTATATATTTCATAAGTGCTATCTCAGCATCCCTTCTTAGTGGACTTTTAACTGAGTCACTTTCAATCGGTGCAAGTGGGGCAATCTTTGGTTTACTAGGAGCTTTAGTATACTTTGGATATCATTATAGATTATATTTAGGTAATTCACTTATTTATAATGTAATTCCAATTATTATACTAAACTTAGCTATTGGTTTTTCAATTCCTAACGTAGACAACTTTGCTCATATCGGAGGACTTCTAGGTGGAGTATTCTCAAGTATGATGGTTGGTATCGAAGGAAAAACAGATAAAACTGATAGAATTAATGGAACAATAATAACATTTGTATTTATAGCATTCTTAGTTTATTTGTTAATGAAATAGAGGTGTCTTTATGACAAGATATTGTTCAGATTGTGAAAATTTAAATTTAAAAAAAGAAGGTCCTCCTGGATGTTACGAATGTAAAAAAAGAAAAAAAGAAAAAGTAAAAAATGTTTGGGCATGCCAAGAAGCTTGCGATAAGTATGAATATGATTGGTCTAGGGGAGAAAAGAAAAGACAAGAAGTATTTAAAAAAGCCCTAAAGGAAATTCATGTTGATAGAAAACCTATGAAAGCAAGTGAGTTAATAGTATACTTCATTCTTGCACTTGCACTTTGGATTGTAGCATACCTATCTCAACGTTAAAGAGGATAAGATGATCAATTATAGTATTTTAACAAAAGAAGATAAAAATAATCTTAAAAAAATGCTTCAATTATATTTACACGATATAAGTAGATTCTTCCCAATAGATTTTGATTCAGAAAAATGTGAATATATCTATGATGATATAGATGATTATTTTGATAATGGTGAAAAAGCTGCTATTGTATTCTTTAATGAAGATGATATTATTGGATTTTCTCTGATAGATAAAAATGAAGAAGAGTATATAGTTCAAGAAATGTTTATTTTAAATAATTATAAAAACAAAGGTTATGGCGAAGAATGTATAAGAAAAGTATTTGATGACTTTAGAGGTAAATGGGTAATAAGATCATTACCATGTTCTGAAAAATCAGAAAACTTCTGGAATAAAACAATAAAGAATTATACTAATGATTCTTTTGAACTTGAACGAGTTGGTAAATATAATCGTGCAGTATTTAGATTTAATAATTTAGAAAAATAAAAGAAACTATTTGATAGTTTCTTTTTTCTTTATAATAATACATAACATAATTAGTATTCCTAACATATCTATTGTTACATCTATAAATGTACCGGTTCTCATAGGAATAAATAACTGATGTATTTCATCTAATGTACAGAATAGTATTGAAAATAAAAGTGTTAATAAATACTTCTTTTTAAATGGATAATCATTAATAACTAGATATGTAAGTAGAGTAAGGATAGCAAATTCACTCATATGAGCAGCTTTTCTAACTATCTTAGTTATCCCAGGATAATAATCTGATTCTTCATTAATAATTTTAATAGTTACTTTATCACTAGTATCAGTGGATTCAGCTCCGTTTTCATTTGAAAAATTAAATATTAACAATAACCATAATATAAGTAATACAATATGTATTAGTTTTTTCATATAATCACCTAACTAATTATATAATATTTAATGCTTTTTACAAATATATATTATAGACTAAAAATTATTAATTATAGTATAATAAAATAGCGAGGTTATGATATGAAAGATATAATAAAATTATTAAATAAAAAAGATATTAATAATGCAATTTTACTTAAGCTTTTTATAAATATATTATGGTTTGGAATAGCACTTTTATTCCTAGTTTTTGTTAATGAAGGAACTTCTAAAGGAAGTCTAGTATTCTTACTTTTCTTCTTAGTATTATTCTTTGTTGGAAGACTTTTCTTAAAGAAAAGATATGCATCTATTAAGAATGATACCTATTATGGTATTAAACATGTAATAGAACTTTTCTTATTTAAAAAGATTAATGGTATTAAAAGAGATAAAGTATATTCTCTAAATAAAGAAGAGTTAGGTAATAAAACTTTAGAGTTCACTTTTAACTTAACAAAGATGATCTATGATATAGAGTCTGTACTTATTCCTTTATTTGTAGCATCACTAATTATATTTGTAGTTACATCTACAGTATCTGTTATATTTGCATTACTATTAACTATTATGATCGCAGTACTATGTGTATTTAGATATAATAATATACTTTCTAATGATACTGATACATGGGTTAATTATAATGATTTATTAAAAGACTTTATTAATAAACTAAATACTATTAAGAAATTAAATATATTTGATTTTTGTTTAAAAAAGTTAGATGAAAATAAATCGGAAAATTTAGTTAATTTAAGGGAAGACTATAATGAAGACTCTTTCTTCATTAATGCTTTATACATATATGGACTTCTAATAATAGCATCTTTATTTATTAGATTTGATTCATTCGAAGTAATCTTAGGTTATATGTGCTTCTATGCAATCATGGCTATTAAATTCAGAGGTCTTCTTTATAAATTAGTTCCATCTATAAAGAATATCTTAGATACATATTCTAATTATGATGAACTAAATAATATCTTTAAAGATTCAGAATCTGAAGAATTAATTAGTACATTTAAAACTATTGAACTTAAAAATATGCTTTATGAATGTAGTGATACTCCTTGTTCAATCAGGGTAGATAATCTTGAAATTGAAGCAAGAGATGAAATATCTATCATTGGAAAAACTGGCCAAGGAAAGAGTACAATACTTAATGTTTTATCAGGTATGTATAAATTAGATAGAGGAGTAATCCTTGTTGATGGTGAACCAATGAAAGGAAACTTCGATTTAGCTCATATTTCATTTAATGATGCAGTATTTAATTTAAGTTTAAGAGAAAACTTAACATTAGGTAAAAAAGTAAGTGATGAAGTAATACTTCAATATATTGATGAAGTAGGTTTATCTGAATGGTTTGGTCTTCTTGGTGGTGGGTTAGATACTATGCTTGATCCAAATTATATAGAAATAACTGAAGAAGAACTTATTAAACTTAATATTGTTAGGGGAATAGTTCTTGATAAAAACCTTTATTTAATTGATGACTTCGGAGAATATTTAAATATTGATTCTGAAAAGAGAATATCAGAAATGATAAAGAAATACTTAAGAAAGAAAACATTTATTATTGTTGCTCATAAACCAATATTTACAACAATATGTAAGAAACATTATTTCATTAAGAATCATACATTGTTAGAAAAAGAAACATTATTATAGGGAGGTACCATGAAAGTAATAGGTAGAATATTAAGAAAATATTTATTTGCCATAATACTTATAGTTATACTTCTATTTATACAAGCACAATGTGATTTAAAACTACCTGAATATACATCTAATATTATTAACGTAGGTATTCAAAGCAAAGGTGTAGAATATGCATACTTTGAAAAAGTAACTAAGAAAAAATTAGATTCAATCGTAGCAGTCTCAGGGGAGACTAAAATTTATGACTTTTATACTGAAGATAGTGAAACATATACAATTAAAAAATTAAGTAAAGATGAAAAGAAAGAGTTAGAAAGTTTACTTATTAAACCAACTGCATTTATTTATCTTGCTTCTTTCCAAGAAGGTTTTGTTCTTGATAGTACAGCCTTAACATTTATGATGTCAAATGAAGTAGATAGAACACTTGCTGAATTCTATTCATCATTAGATAATCTTGGAGATACAATGTTAAAACAATATGCTATCCAAGGTATCCAAGATGAATACAAGAATGTGGGAATTAACTTAGATGAATATCAAATGAGTTATTTATTTAAAGTCGGAGGTTTAATGCTTCTTCTTACAGTCTTTGTAGCCATAATAATTATTATTAATTCATTTATATCAGCACGTGTTGCAGCTTCCTTTGGTTATGACTTAAGGGAAGAAATGGTAAGAAAGATTACATATTTCACTAATGAAGATGTTAATAAATTTAATACATCAAGTTTAATTACTAGATGCACTAATGATATAAGTCAAATACAAATGGCTTTAACATTATTTTTAAGACTTGTTTTATTTGCTCCAATCATGGGTATTGGTGCAGTTATTAAGTTGATGGGTAATAAGGCAGGAATGACTTGGGTTATCGCAGCTGCTATCGGAGCAATAGTTCTTTTAGTAATGATTCTTTTATTTGTTGCACTTCCTAAGTTTAGAATGATTCAAAAGTTAATTGATAGAATTAACCAAATAGTTAGGGAACAACTTAATGGTATCCCAGTAGTAAGAGCATTCTCAAATGAAGAATTAGAAACAGATAGATTCAATTCAGCAAATGATGATCTTATGAAAGTAAATCTATTCACTAATAAAATCATGGCTTGGTTATCACCAGCAATGACAATTATTATGAATGGAACTATGATACTTGTTTATTGGGTAGCATTATCTAAGATTGATAATGGTACACTTCAAGTTGGTACACTTACAGCATTCTTAACTTATACAATGCATATCATTATGTCATTCATGATGTTAAGTATGTTATCAATCATGGGACCACGTGCTATGATTTCTCTAAATCGTATTAATGAGGTATTAAATACTGCTTCTAAGATGAAAGAAGTAAAAGTACCTGCTGATTATTCGAAATCAAAAAGAGGACTTGTAGAATTTAAAAATGTTTCGTTTAAATTCCCAGATGGTAGTGACTACGTACTTAAAGATATTACATTTACTGTTAAGAAGGGAACAACAACTGCAATCATCGGTGCAACTGGTTCTGGTAAGTCTGCACTTGTAAAATTAATTCCTAGATTATTTGATATAAGTAAAGGTGAAATCTTAGTTAATGGTGTTGATGTTAAAAAGACAAAACTAAAAGACTTAAGAGATTTAATTTCATATGTACCACAAAAAGGATATCTATTTAGTGGAACAGTTGAATCAAATATTAAACTTAATAATCCACACTTAAGTGATGAAGAAATGGTTAAAGCAGCTGAAGTTGCATGCGCTAAAGATTTTATTGAAGAAAAACGTAAAAAGTATAAATTTGAAATAGCTCAAGGTGGTAATAATGTCTCTGGTGGACAAAGACAAAGATTATGTATTGCACGTGCTATTGCAAAGAATGCTGATATCTTAATTCTAGATGATTCACTATCAGCATTAGATTATAAAACTGATTCTTTAGTAAGAAAGAATTTAAATAAAAAACTTAAAGATGTAACAAAGATTATAGTTGCTCAAAGAGTAGCTACAGTTATGAATGCAGATCAAATAATTGTTTTAGATAATGGAAAAATCGTTGGTAAAGGAACTCATAAAGATTTACTTAAGAAGTGTCCTATATATAAACAAATTGCATTATCGCAATTAAGAGAGGAGGAACTATAATGGCTAAGGAACAAAATAGACCTCCAAGACACAGAGGACCTATGGCTCCGGTTGAAAAAGCTAAAGATTTTAATGGAACTATTAAAAATATTTTTAAAAGCTTAGAAAAAGAAAAATATTTTATTCTAGTAGCTTTTATCTTTTCAATCGTTGCTACAGTATTCTCAATCTATGGACCTAAGATCTTAGGTAATGCTACTCAAGCTATATATGAAGGTGCAATAAAGAAAATAACTAACTCAGGTTCTATAGATATTGGTAAAGTACATGCAATACTTAAGAGTGCTTTACTTCTATATATTATTAGTGCTTTCTGTACTTATTTTGAAAGTTATTTAATGTCTATAGCTACACAAAAGTATACTTATAGATTAAGAAGTATGATGGAAGAAAAACTTCATAAATTACCATTCTCATACTTTGATAAGAATCAAAGGGGAGAAACTTTATCTATATTTACTAATGATGTAGATAACTTACAAATATGTTTCAATCAAGCATTAACTCAAGCTATTACAAGTGTAACAACAGTTATTGGTATTTTAGTTATGATGATATCAATTAATATCCAAATGACTATCGTTGCATTATTAATACTTCCATTAAGTATGATCTTTATGATTACTATAGTTAAAAAGAGTCAAAAGTACTTTAGTTTAAATCAAACTAACTTAGGACATGTAAATGGATCTATCGAAGAAATGTTCTCAGGACATAACATAGTTAAAACATTTAATGCTGAAGAACGTATGTTAAATGATTTTAATAAAAATAATAAAAAACTAAGAGATAGTGGTTGGAAGTCTCAATTCCTTGGAGGACTTATGCATCCAATCATGGCATCTATTGGTAACCTTGGTTATGTAGGTATCGCTATCGTTGGTGGTTATTATATCATCAAAGGTAGAATTAATGTAGGTGAGTTACAATCATTTATTACTTACTCAAAGAACTTTACACAACCAATTTCATCACTAGCACAAGTATTTAATCAAATTCAATCAATGGTGGCATCAAGTGAAAGAATCTTCAATTTCCTAAATGAAAAAGAAGTTAAAGAAAATAAGAATGCTTATGATATTGATACTATCGAAGGAAATGTTGAATTTAAAAATGTATCATTTGGCTATGATGAATCAAAAATCATAATTAATAAATTTAGTGCTAAAGTTAAGAGTGGTGAGAAGGTTGCAATCGTTGGACCTACGGGCGCAGGTAAAACAACGATAGTTAAACTATTAATGCACTTCTATGACATAAATTCAGGAAGCATTCTTATTGATGGTAATGATATTAATGATATAAAAACTTCAAGTTTAAGAAGTAATATTTCTATGGTTTTACAAGATACATGGTTATTTAATGGAACTATCAGAGATAATCTTAAATATGGATGTCCTGAAGCATCTGATGAAGAAATGATTGAAGCAGCTAAAACTGCTAATGCACATAACTTCATTATGACTTTACCAGATAAGTATGATACTGTGATGGATGAAGAGTCTTCCAACATATCTCAAGGACAAAAACAACTTCTAACTATTGCAAGAGCAATACTCGCTAATAATAGAATAATAATCCTTGATGAAGCTACTTCATCAGTAGATACAAGAACTGAAGAGTTAATCCAAGAATCTATGGATAATCTTATGAAAGGAAGAACTTCATTTGTAATCGCTCATAGACTTTCTACGATTAGAAATGCCGATTTAATTCTTGTTATGGATAAAGGAGATATTATAGAATCAGGAACACATGATGAACTTCTTAAGAAGAAAGGCTTCTATGCAAATTTATATAATTCTCAATTTGATAAATAGTTAGGAGTATTTTATGAAAAAAAATCAAAATGAAGAATTAGTAAAAGATTTTATAGGAGTAAAATATAATTATTTTAAAACTAAAAGAATAAACATGTATGCACTTATATTTTCTTATCTATATTTAGCATATAGAAAGATGTATTTATATTCATGTTTATCGTTTATATTAATTATTCTAATTAGTGTGATCTTTAAAAATATTGAGTACTCATTAATTATTAATATATTTTTATGTTTATTTATAAATAAAATATATTTAAAATATGCAAGAAGACAAGTTACTAAGATAATAAGTAAAAATGATAAAGATTACATAAGCATAATTAAAAAGAAGGGAAGAACTAGCATTGCATCTTCCATTATTCTACTAAGTATAACATGGATACTTTTAAGCATTATATTTATTACTTACATTTATAAAACAAATGCTTCTTATGAAGATAATGTACTTCTTGATTATATCTATGGTAATTCAAAAGTTAATGATACAAGTGGAGAAGTAATAGAGAATGCTTTTATATCTTCTCGAGATTGTTTTCTTTATAGATGTCGAGTTAATCTAAATGATGACTTAGATAAAGAATATTCAATAAGAACTGATAATAATCAATTCTTTCTTAAATTAGATAATTATATTAATGAAATAGATTACAATGCATACTATAAAACTATTAATAAAAAGTATGTGATCACAGGTTATAAAATATTTAACAAAAATACTCATGAAGAAATAATTAATGTTTCAAATGAAAATGAATTAAGGGAAAAATTAAACTTATTTAAAAAGGGTATTAATACTTCAACGTTTAAATTATTATCAATTAATTCATCTTCAGTTTTCAAAAGACGAAGAGGAATAATTAGTTGTTATGAATTTACTTTACAAGATGAATCAAATAAAACATATTATATGTATTATTTAAAGAATAATATTAATGATTATAAATTAAATGAATCATATATTATTAAGTTTAATTTAAATATTAATTCAGATGGTGAAGATACATACGAAATATTAGACATAAAAAAAGAATGACTTTGTCATTCTTTTATTTTTCTACTTCCATAACTACAGGTAAAACCATTGGTCTTCTTCCTGTTAGTTTATTAATATACATACTTAATTCTAGAATAATCATATTCTTTAAATCAGTAATATTAGTTTTATTTTTAACAGCATTATTAGTAATCTCAGATACTTTATTTTCAATATCTTGAATTAATGCTTTATTATCATTAACCATTACAAAACCACGAGTAGTGATATTTGGTTTAATTAATAATTGATGAGTTTTCTTATCTAAGTTAAGAATAGTAACTAAGATACCATCTTTACTCATTAATTTTCTATCTTTAAGAACTACTGAACCAACTTCACCAATTCTTGAACCATCTACATATACAGTTGAAGCTTGAACTCTTCCTGATTTTTTAACTGTACCATCTTTATGTATTTTAACACAATCACCATTTTCACATAAGAATGAGTGTTCTCTTGGAACATCACATTGTTCTGCTAAAGTGATATGTTGTTTTAACATTCTATATTCACCATGGATAGGCATAAAGTATTCAGGTTTCAAAAGTCTTAACATCCATTGAAGTTCACCACTTCTTGCATGTCCTGATGTATGAAGTGATTCATCATCTTCATTAGTATAAACTTTAACTCCTTGTAGGTATAACTTATTAATTACATAATTAACTGATTTAGTATTACCTGGGATAGGGTTAGAAGAGAATACTATTACATCATCTGGTAAAAGTTTAACTTGTTTATGAGTACCAGCTGCAATTCTTGATAAAGCTGCAAGTGGTTCACCTTGAGAACCTGTACAAAGAATAATATATTCATGTTTCTTTAAGTTCTTTGCAGTATTCATATCAATGAATATCGTAGGGTCATTTAAAAGTTCATTCTTTAATGCTATTTCTTTAGCATTTTCCATACTTCTACCAAATACAACTATTTTTCTATTATTTTCTTTACAAGTTTCAACGATATGTTTAATACGATATATGTTAGAAGCAAAAGTAGCTAAAATAATTCTACTTGTTTGTTCTTTAGCAAATACATTACCTAAAGCTTGGTCTACAACTGATTCAGATGCAGAAAAACCTGGAACTAATGCATTTGTAGATTCACTAAGTAATAGTTTAACTCCTTCATCTCCAAGACGAGCCATCTTATGAATATCAGCCATAGGTCCAATCGGAGTTAAGTCAAACTTAAAGTCTCCAGTATGAACTATCTTACCAAAAGGTGTATGAATAACAATTGCATAACTATCTGGAATTGAGTGAGTAGTATTAATGAAATCAACTGACATATATTTAAATTTTAATTCTGTTTCTTTATTATAAGCTTCTATCATATCAGTAGGTTGATTTCTATCTTCTAACTTCTTAACAATTAGATCACATGCAATCTTAGGTGCATATATCTTAGGTATTTTAACATTTTGTAAAAGAAATGGTATACCGCCAATATGGTCTTCATGACCATGTGTAATAATTAAAGCTTTTATCTTATCTTCATTATTTTTAATATGAGTAAAATCTTGAATTACATAATCGATACCTAATAAATCATCTTCTGGAAACATAACTCCACAATCGATTATAATTATTTCATCTTTATACTCAATACAATACATATTTTTTCCGACTTCGCCTAATCCCCCAAGGGCATAAACGGCAACAACGTCGTCTTGTGTTTTCATAAATTCCTCCTTAAAAATAAAAATTATAGAAGCTCATTTGATATATCAATAATACTACAAAAAGGTATTTTTGTCCAATATTTAGAGTATTCTTTTTGCAATTAAATAAATACTTTACTATAATTATATATAGGTGAATAGAATGAAGAAAAGACCAATGTTATTATTAGTACTTATTATAATAGTACTTCTTATATATATAATAAATCCTAAAGAAATAAGTGTATTTAATAAGAGGAGTTCTACATCAGATATAACTGATACAGTATCTATAAACTCCAAGAAGTTAAAGGTAACTTATTACAAAGGAAACTTAATTGATGAGAAAATTCAATATGGAAATACATTTGATAAAGTATTAAGAATAGAAAATGTAAGTGATGCACAAGTATCTTATTCAATAAACTTCTCAGATTCAGAAATTAATAATGAAAAGTTAGTATATTACATGTATTATTCTGAAGACAATTCATCATTTAAAGAACTTCAAAGAGAAAGAAGTATAACAAGAGATTATACATTAAAATATAATCTTGGATTAGAATCAGGAAAAGTAATATATATTAAAATTACATTTAAAGCTTTAGATGATGAAACTGATACTATTCTAAAGGGTAGACTTTCAATCAAAGAAAATCTAACTAAAAAAGATATTTTTATTAATGATGTAATAAGTGTTAATAATAAAATTAATGAACGCTTTGATGAAATAAACGGAGTATCTACCCCAGGAATATTTAAAGTAAATGTTAAGTCATTAGGAATAACTGATTTATCTATTGATGGCTATGTAGTTATTGATGCAACATTCATAGCTAATATAGATTATTACTTCTATATATATAGTGATTCATATATGTTAGATGAATATAAATATGAACCATCATTTAATAAATCAAATATTAAAGATATAGATCCTGGAATTACATCAACATTCACTGAAGATAATGTATGTTCTCTATATTCACGAAATGGTTGTTCAAACTTCTTAGACTTAGGAATTAATACAGGTAACTCTAAGAAATCATTTAAAGAAAATGTTGAAAAAGTAATAGATTTAGTTAAAGATTCTTTTGATACTTCAAGAAGAAGTATTGTAGTAGTTAATGTAGAAAGTGATATTCAAAATCCAACTGATGTCAGAGGATTCATCCTTATTGATAATAGGGAAGGAAAGGCTGAATATTACCTATATCTAACAGATAATTACTTTATGATCTCAGGATATAATATAACTAAACTTGGAGCAATTCTTACAAGTAATCCAACTATAAAAACGTTTGTAATAGATTCCTATAATTTATCTAGTGAATCAGCGCAAACAGTATGTTCATTCACAGGACTTGGAGAATGTGAAGATTATTCAGGAAATAGTTTAAACTAAACTTTATAATAAAAATAATTAATGATATAATACCAATAAGGATAGTGATAATATGGAATTTGATAATTTAACTAAAAAATTATACAAAGAAAATATTAATTGGATTTATTCTATTATCAAAGATTTAGACAGTAAGGGTATAGAAAATAAAGAAAAATATACTAATGATCCTTACAATCTAAATAATATGATAGTTTTAGGTTATTATTTTATGAATCTTCATATTATCTCTGAATATGAAGACTTAGATAGTGATACTAAGAATGCAATATTAACAAGTGTAATAAATGGAGCAAGTTCATATAACCAAAGTGAACTTTCTCGTATTTATAAGAAACCACTTGATTTAAATAGAATAGTAGAAGACTATAACTCTATAGTTAGAAAAACAAAATTATATTCTAAAGAAGATAGTGTAAAAGCAAGAATTGTTGCAATTGATGATGTATATCGTAGAATATATGACACTGTAAATAAAAAACATTTAATGGTATTCACTAGGATATTTATGGCATCCTTCCATGAATATGAAGAAAGAATTGATAAAATACTTAAAGATTATTTGAAAGAGGAGAAATAATGGTATCAGAAGATAAAGTAAGACAAATAATTAGCTCATTAAAAGAAACAAGTGTTTATTCTTTTGATTTAGAACAATTTAAACAATTATTAACTCTTTTAAATAAATTAGAGTTAGCTTTATTTAAAGAAACATTAATTAAAGATGGAGAAACAACTATACTTTCTCAATATGAACTAATCGAAGAAGAAGTATATGATAATATAGATAGAAAAATAGAAATACTTGAAAATGGTGAAATGATTAATATGTTTAAAGCATCATTACTTACTAATAAGTATTTAGATTATATGAAACATCTAAACATAAATGATTTAACTAATCTAAAGTTCTATGTATCTAATAAAGTTAATGTGGATAATAAAGATAATTTAAGTGGTTCTATTAAATTACTTAGAATAATATCTAGACTTCTTAAAGAAAAAGAAACTCATAAATTAAATTTTAATGAATAGATAAGTCTATTCATTTTTTTTATATATTTAGACACAAAAAAATACTTGAGATAAACTCAAGTATTTTATTATCTGTTGTAGTATTCAACGATTAGTGATTCGTTAATATCAGCAGAAAGTTCTGATCTTTCAGGATATCTAACAAATTTACCAGTCATCTTCTTAGCATCAAATTCAACGAATGGAGCAACAGTAGTGTTAGCTTCAATTGCGTTTTTGATTACTGGATGTTCAAGAGATCTTTCTTTAACAGTAATGATATCTCCTGGTTTAACTTCGTATGAAGGAATATCTACTTTAGAACCATTAACTAGGATATGTCCATGGTTAACGATTTGTCTAGCAGCTCTTCTAGTTGGAGCCATTCCCATTCTATATACTACGTTATCTAATCTAGCTTCAAGTAATCTTAAGAAGTTTTCACCATGTACACCTTTAAGTTTAGCAGCTTTAAGGAATAATCTCTTAAATTGTTTTTCATTTAAACCATACATGAATCTAACTTTTTGTTTTTCATTTAATTGGATACCATATTCAGAAACTTTTCCTCTTCTTCCAGTACCATGTTGTCCTGGAGCATATGGTCTCTTAGCTAAATCTTTACCATTTTCTAATGTAGAAAATCCGTATCTTCTAGATTTTTTATAAGCTGGTCCTGTATATCTTGCCATTTATAAATTCTCCTTTCTATATATTTCATAGTAAGGAAGTTTATCTTTCTACTAGGGTGTTTAATAATCTTTCCCTTAAGGCAGTCTTAAGTTACTAGAGTTGTTTCAATTAAACACATTAATAGTTAGAAAAAACCACTGCCATAACTACGCAATTAGTAATATACAAGAATTTAGTACATTTGTCAAGGAATTAAGTACTTTAGAATAGAATTAACTTTATTATTATGATAGAATTATTTTAAGAATAGGGTGATGTGTGATATGGCAAACTTACAAGATCATTTTAAATTTGATTATAAGAAAATACTTCCTAATGTAAGTAATATCATTCAAGGTAAAAAATATAGAATTACAGTACTTAGTGAACTTTTAGTTAGACTAGAGTATTCAGAAACTGGTGAATTTGAAGATAGACCAACTGAACTTGTTCAAACTAGAAAGTTTCCTAATATTAAATTTGATAAAAAAGAAGATAATAATTACTTATATATAACAACTAGTTATTTCAAACTTTATTATAGAAAAGAATTTCCTTTCTTAGGAACAAAAATGTCACCTGAACAAAATTTAAAAATAGAATTAACTAATACTGATAAGTATTGGTATTTTAATCATCCTGAAGTAAGAAACTTTGGAACTGTTGGTTATTCACTTGAAGGTAAGATGGGTTCTCCAAAGTATGAAAAAGGATTATACTCAGTTGATGGATTTGTATCTTTAGATGACTCTAAGAGTTTAATATTTAATGAAGATGGTTCTTTAGGTAAAAGAACTGATACAAGAATAGATACTTATGTATTTATGTATCGAAGAGACTTTGGAGCTTGTCTTAAAGATTACTTTACTTTAACAGGTTATCCTCCATTAATACCAAGATATTCTCTAGGTGTATGGTGGAATAGAAATACAGAATATAATTCAAAAGGTATAGAAAAGTTAGTACATAAATTTACTAAACATAGAATACCTGTATCAATAATCATGTTAGGAGATCATTGGCATCGTAAAAATCCTAAGATGCAATCTGGATTATCTTTTGATGAAACATTATTCAAGAGACCTAAGAGAATGACAGACTTCCTTCATGGAAGAAACATCAGACTTGCACTTAAAATTAATCCAAACGAAGGTATATCTCCAAAAGAAGATTACTATTTACCGTTCAAAGCAGCCAGTGGTGCCGAAGGCAATGGTGTTATTCCATTTAATGTATTTAATGTAAATATATTATCTGCATACTTTGATTATTTTATTCATCCATTAATGAATTATGGAGTAGACTTCTTCTGGCTTGATTATAATAATAAAAATGATTTAGCTACTTTAAGAGCGTTAACTCATTATCATTTTGATGATTTTAAACAAATCGTTAACAGGAGAGGTATGACTTTCTCAAGAAATGGTATGATTGCAGCTCATAAATACCCAATTCATTACACTGGTGAAACAGATGTAAATTGGAAGAACTTAGAAGCAATGCCACATTATAATGCAGCGGCTTCAAATATAGGTATTTCATGGATATCAAATGATATTGGTGGATTCAAAAATGGAACTGAAGATGGAGAGTTATTCTCAAGGTTTGTTCAATTTGGATGTTTCTCACCAATACTTAGACTTTCAGCTGATGAAGGTGAGTATTATAAAAGAGAACCATGGAAATGGGATATTCAAACTCAAGCAATTGTATCTAGATATTTAAAACTTAGACACGAGCTTATACCTTATTTATATAGTGAAGCATATAGATATCATAAAGTTGGTATGCCACTAGTACAACCACTTTATTATCAAAACCCAGAAATCTATGATGAACCACTTTATAGAAATGAATATATATTTGGTTCTTCATTATTAGTAGCTCCAATAACTACTAAAGATGATCCATTAATGAATAGAGCAGTTGTTAAACTTGCGCTACCTGATGGAGTTTGGTATGACTTTACTAATGGAAAAAAGTTTACTGGCGGAAGAAGATATACAACATTCTATAAAGATGAAGATTATCCAGTATTTGCTAAGGCAGGAACAATTCTTCCTTTAGCAATTCTTGATGAGAATGATTTAAATAATACAGATGCACCAAGAGCAATGGAAATCCAAGCATTCCCTGGAGATTCTTGTACATATGAGTTATATGAGGATGATGGTGTATCATCATTATATGAAAAAGATTTCTTTATACTTACTGAAATCGATTATACATATCAAAAAAATAATGTAACAATTTCTATAAGACCTGTTGCAGGTAAGAGTGGTATTATTCCTCCTTATAGAAGTTATCGTTTAAGATTTAGAAATATGAATGAACCTAATGAAATATCAGCAATGAGTGGTTCAGATAAAGTAACTATCACAGATGCTTATGTAGATGATAATGACTTTGTAGTAGAGCTACCTCCATTATCAACATTAAAGCAAATTACAGTTAACTGTAAGGGTGATGATTTAGAGTTAAATCAAGAGAGACTTATTAACTATGATATTGAATCTATTCTTAGCGATTTACCAATACCTACGAAAGTTAAGAACATGATAGGTGATATTCTTCTTAAAGATACATCAGTTCAAGAAAAACGTATCGCAGTACGTAAGTTATCTAGAATTGGATTAAATCAAAAATATGTTAACTTATTCTTAAAACTTCTTGAATATATGGCAGAAGTGTAAAGTAAGGCTATAGATATAAAATCTATAGTTTTTTTATTGCATTAATTTATAAATAACATACAATTAGATTAGGATAGTATGTTTATATAGTATAGGAGGAAGATATAAAAAATGAAAAATGTTTTTAAAAAGATTGGTAAAAGTGCATTAGCTTTATCTATTCTAGCTAATACATTTACACCACTTGCAGTTACGGCTGACGTTACACCGGTACCTGCAACAATAACTTTTACAGTAACAGATACAGCAAAATACAAGATAACTAAAAATAATAATAATGATCCATTTGAATTAGTTGTAACAGATAAAACTGATACTAATACTGAAACTAATAATTCACGTATTAGAGTTAAAACTGGTAATGGAGAAGTTAATGAAGGAATATCTGCTACATGTACAACAGAAAACGTTACATGTAAATTTGTAATTGAAAGTGTTGGAGAATATTCTTTAGATTATAATCCTGGATTTATTGATATAAGTGAAGGAACAAGTAAAATAGATGATAAGGCTAAATTTGTAGGAAATAAAGACTTCTCAATTTCACAAGCAACAATGGGTCCAAGTTTTGATGGACATGCAGTTCTTGTATGGTCATGCGGAGAATCAGAAGCAAAGGTTTGTTATCATGAATATACTCATTTAAATGAAGAAGGTCATGATGTAATCTTTGAATCAGCAGCTAATATCGCAGATGATCATGATTCAAGTGAAAAATTTAATGTAGATGCTAAAGTTAAATTCTTCTCACCTTGGGAATTATTTGAACCTAAGAAAATAGATATAGATAAACAAGCTACAACTCCAATAGATCCTGAATCTTTAGTTGGACCTGATGGAATTGATTATATGCCAGTTGGAGAACCAACTGAAAACAACGCATTTGTATCATATGGTAATAGAAACTTTAAAGCAATTATTTATGGTGATAAGTATAAAGCTCTTAAGATTGGAGATTTATCAACATTAACTTACTATCCAGGAGCTTGGGAAAATAAACTAACAAGAAGAGAATCATTTGATATCTCAGGAACTACTAAAGAAAATCCAACGGAATTTGATATGGTTTTACTAGAATCTAAAATTAATCTTCAAAAAATAGATTTAAATGGATTTACTATTAAATCAATTGAAGCATTAGATGTACCTGAAGGTGCTGTAACAATCACTAAAAAAGGTGATGGATCTTATGATTTTGATTTCGCATCAAGATTCTTTAACAAAGTAGTATTTAAATTAACTGATGAAGATGATAAAGAATACTTCTTCAGAATTAATAGACAAGCTATGGCAATTGATGTTGATGGAGATAAAGTACATAATTGGACTATTACTAGTGAATTATATTTTGATAGAAATACATCATGGGAAGATTACTCAGTAAATGCTAGAATTCTTTATAAAGATGGTTCTGCGAAAATAGTTAAATTATATAATGCTAAACATATTGATGATGGTTTAGGAAATGGTGCAGATGTTTATGAAAATGATGAACAAAGTCCAGTAAGACCTGAATGGCCAAAAGGAAAAGGATTAAAAAGAGCAGTTTTCAAAACTAAAATTGATAATTCAGAAATGTTAAATGTTGATAAGATTTACATAAATGTAGAAATGAATGGAAGTACAGATTCTACTTATGCTGGTAACTATGCTGGTAGTGGAAAAGGTGAAATTATCGATATGACTGAAGAAGGATATCAAAGGAGAATGAAATAATGAAAAAGATAATTGTATTATTATTACTATTAGTACTTCCAGTAACAGTATTCGCAGCTGAAGCTCCTAAAGTAACAAAATTAGAATTAAAAAATGATAAACAAGTAATTACATATACTGGTGAAATGGAAGACGGATCACTTGCAGTTATGTGTAAATTATATAATTCTAATAATGAAGAATTAGACTACTTATCAACTGCTGTAGATACAAATAAATTCGAAGGAAAATTTACAGTATCTAAAAATGATACATATAAAGTATCATGTGCTAACTATGAAGGTGGAGATATTAAATCTGAAACTATTAAAGTAGCAAATGCAAATCCAAAAACTGGAGATGAAGTAGAAATTTATTGTATAGTATTTGCAGTTTCAGTTGCAGCTGTTGTTATTGCTTTAATGTATCCTAAATACTTAAAGAAAAATAGAAAATCAACTGCGCCAGCAGTTAAGAGATCAACAACTAAAAAAACTACTACACCAAAGAAAACAACTACAACTAAGAAAGCAGCTACAAAGAAAACAACTGCTAAAAAGACAACAAAAAAGAAATAAGATGAAACTCAAGATTAATTCTTGAGTTTTTTTATGTTTCTACATTTATATTCTTCAAATGAATTTATAATTGCTAGAAAATATATTCTTATTTCTAATATGTAAACTATATAAGTGATACAAATGATTAAAGTATTTAAATGATATAATTATTAAGGTGAGATTATGCAAAAGAAGAAATACAGCTTTTATGAAATAATAACTATTATTTGGTTTATATATGTATTAATTGGTGCTATATCATTAATACCTACATATCTAAATATAAAATTCGGATTAGAAATGCCTTATATTATAGATTATATTATTGAACCAGTTTCAAATGTGTTTACATTAACATTTGTTTATTCTCCATATGTATATCTATTATTATGTTTATTTGATCCACATGAGAAACCATTTAATTTTAAATATGTAATTATTAATATAATAGATTCTATACTTTGTTTCTTTACTATTATAATTTATCCATTTCCATTTGGAATATTCTTATATGAAGACCACAGAGTAATCTTTTATTGTTTAAGTTTATTCTTTGCATTCTTCCCTGTAGTAGTAGAAAATTATATGTATAATAAAATCTCTAATAAGAATAGTTTTAAAGTAATAACAAGATTATTAATGATATTTATAATAATAGTAATAGCTTTAATTCTTTCTTCATGCAATGGATTAGGAGATAACTTTGGATAAAATAATACTTGAAACTATATAATTAATTATGTATAATGTGTTTTAAGCAAGTGAAGGAAAAGTAGTAGTTTACAGAGTACTTAAAGAGAGTTCACGGTTGGTGTAAGTGAATAGTATGAAGTTTATGAACTTGTTTCTGGATGTATTAGGATGAACCCTTTATAGTTCAATAAAGTATAAAATTAAGGTGGTACCACGGTCTTTCGTCCTTTGGATGAAAGGCTTTTTTTATTTTAAGGAGGAATTAATTATGAATACAATAGGTTATATATTTGTATGTTTACTTATCTTTATAGTAGTGCTCTCATTCTTAAGACTCGTTACTATTATGAATGTTAAGAAGAAAACTGAAGAGATTTCTGTACCTTTAAAATATATTAAGAAAAAATATAATTTAAAGTTTAGAGAAAGAAAATCAAAACAAGTACGATTATATATTGATATAGTAAATACTATAGCAATAGTAATACCAGTATATTTATTACTGTTTATTGATTTAAAAATAAATAAAATATTATTATATTTAATCATGTTAATTGTATTCATAGTACTAGTTATTAGTGGATATAATTTAATAGGTATAATCATGAAGAGAAAGGACGATAAATAATGGAATATAATTTTAAAGAAATTGAAAAAAAGTGGCAAAAATATTGGGATGATAAGAAAACATTTGAATGCAAAAATGAAGGTAAAAATCCATACTATATCTTAGTAGAATTTCCATATCCTTCAGGAGCAGGTCTACATGTAGGACATGTAAGGAGTTATACTGCACAAGATGCAATCGCAAGAATGATGCGTATGCAAGGTCACAATGTATTATATCCAATGGGATGGGATGCATTTGGTGCACCAGCAGAACAATATGCAATTAAGAATCATATTCATCCAAAAGATGCCGTAAGAGAAAATATTAAAACATTTAAAACTCAAATGAAGACTCTAGGTTTCTCATTTGATTGGAGTAGAGAATTCTCTACAACTGACCCAGATTACTATAAATGGACTCAATGGCAATTCCTACAATTTTATAAACATGGAATGGCTTATAAAGATACAATTCCAGTAAATTGGTGTCCACAATGTAAGACTGTACTTTCAAATGAAGATGCAGCAGGTGGAGTATGTGAAAGATGTGGTTCATCTGTAGTTCAAAAAGAAAAGAGTCAATGGATGTTAAAGATGTCTTCTTATTCAGAAGATCTACTTACTGGTCTTGCAGATACTAATTTTGCAGATAAAGTAAAACTAGCTCAAATTAACTGGATCGGTAAATCTACAGGTGTAGAAGTTAATGTTGATATTGTAGGTGGAGGTAAGTTTAGTATATTTACTACTTGTCCAGAAACTATTTATGGTATTACATTCTTTGTAATAGCTCCAGATGGAAAACTAATTAAAGAACTTATGCCAAGAGTAGAAAATCCAGATGAAATTAATAAATACATTGAAGAAACTAAAAAGAAATCTGCAATGGATAGAACTGAACTTAATAAAGGTAAAACTGGTGTAGAAGTTAAAGGTATTAAAGCTATTAATCCAGTTAATGGAAAAGAAGTTCCAATCTTCCTTGGAGACTTTGTACTTGGAGATTATGGTACAGGTGCAGTTATGGCTGTTCCTTCACATGATCAAAGAGACTTTGAATATGCTAAAGAACACAATCTAGAAATTATTAAAGTAATAGACTGTGGTGATATTACAGAACATGCTATTGAAAAGACAGAATACATGCATCATGATTATAAGATGATTAATTCTGAAGAATTTAATGGTATGGTAGTAGATGAAGCAAGAGAAAGAATCTCTGATATGCTTGAAGAAAAAGGTATAGGTAAGAGAGTTAATAATTATAAAATGAGGGACTGGATCTTCTCTAGACAAAGATTCTGGGGTGAACCAATTCCAATGATTAACTGTCCTGACTGTGGTTGGGTACCAGTTCCTGAAGAAGAATTACCTCTATTACTTCCAGATGTAGCAGAATATGAACCAACTGATAATGGTGAATCTCCACTTGCAAAGATTACTGATTGGGTAAATTGCAAATGTCCAAAGTGTGGTAAAGATGCAACAAGAGAAACAGATACAATGCCAAACTGGGCAGGTTCTTCATGGTACTTCCTAAGATTTATGGATGCACATAATGATAAAGAATTCGCATCAATGGATGCAATGAAATATTGGAACAAGGTTAATTGGTATAATGGTGGAATGGAACATGCTGCTAGACACTTACTATATGCAAGATTCTGGGTTCAATTCTTATATAATATTGGTTTAGTTCCAAATAAAGAAATGATTGACACAAGAGTATCTCATGGTATGGTACTTGGATCAAATAATGAAAAAATGTCTAAATCTAAGGGTAATGTAATTAATCCTGATGATATAGCAAATGAATTTGGTGCAGATACTCTAAGAGTTTATGAAATGTTCATGGGTGATTATCAACAAGATGCACCATGGAGTACAGATTCTTTAAAGGGATGCAAACGTTTTATAGATAAAGTAATAAGAATTAAAGATAAAGTAACTGATTCAGAAGAATATACTAAATCACTTGAATCTATTCAACATAAAACTATTAAGAAAGTTCAAGAAGATTTAAAAACTATGGGTTACAACACAGCAGTCAGTGCATTAATGATTTTAACTAATGCATATGATGATCAAGAAACTATTACTAAAGCAGATTATAGATTACTATTAACTCTATTAAATCCAATTGCGCCTCATGTAACTGAAGAGTTAAATGAACAATTAGGATATAAGCCAATCTGTGAATCAACTTGGCCAACATATGATGAATCAAAAACTATTGAAACTGAAAAAGAAATTGGAGTTCAAGTTAATGGTAAACTTAGAGCTACTATTAAAGTTAATGTAGATGATTCAGAAGATTCATTAAAAGAAAAAGCATTGAAAGAAGAAAATGTTAAAAAGTTTACTGATGGTCATGAAATAGTTAAAGTAATAGCTATCAAAGGTAGAATTGTTAATATCGTTGTTAAATAAGGAAGTTAATCTTCCTTATTTTTTATTTTTTACTTAATAATTGTTACTTTGCTCTTAAAATGATAAGATAAATATGGAGAAAGCTTATGAAATGTAAGAAATGTAATAGTGAAATAGAAGATAAATTATTAATATGTCCTAAATGTGGAGCTATTTTAAAAGAAGAAAATGAGAAATATCATCATAATTATGCTAATGAATCATTGAGGTTATTTGCATCAAAATTAACTGAAGAAGAATATGATTCTGATTATGATAATAAAACTAATCAAAGAACTTCGATTAAACCTTTATTAAAAAATAGTCTTTTTTGGATAGTTAATTTATTAGTAGTTATTTCTTTTATAATTGTTTTATTCCTTATACATGATATTAAACATATAAATATTGGTATATTATCTTTAATATTTATTATTTATGAATTAAGTAGTATTTCATATCAATGTTTATTTTATAAAGCATATAAAGAACCATACTATGGAATAATACCAATATATAGACTTAAAGTATTATTTGAGATATGTAATAACGAAGGAAGTACAAAAAACTCAAGAACTTTGTTAGGTATTATTTTAGCTTATGTAATATGGTATTTACTATCTTTTTCACCAATGTATGGTCTTTGGTTTATATTCTTTGAAGAAGCATTTATTATAATTACAATTGTATCGATTATTCTTTATATAAGATTACGTATTAAAGTGCTAGGGGATTTATCTATGAGATTTACATCTAACCAAAAATCTAGTATATATGCTATTCTTTTTCCATATATAGTAATATCAATTTATGCTTTTAGTAGTAAATATAAATATACTAAACTAAATGATTCTTATCTATAAAAAAACTCATCAATTGATGAGTTTTATTTTGTTAATAAATCAAAAGTTTTATCTATATTATTTTGATCTGCATATTGATAATGGAAATCAGTATCTTCATATACAGGAATTAAATGAACATGATAATGTTTAACTAATTGTTCAGAACCATAGTTATTAACTATTTTAAGTCCACAAGTACCTAACTTATCATAAATTAAGTCTTTCATTTTTTTAGCAACACTATGAATATGAGTTAATGTTTCATCATCAATTTCTGTAAAATCAGTTATATGTTTTTTAGAAACAATTAACATATGCCCATTAGTATTTGGATTAGCATCCATAAAAACAGTTACTATTTCATCTTCAAAAACAACTTTTGTTGGTATCTCACCATTTGCTAATTTGCAAAAAATACAATCTTTCATATAATCACCAAAATAAATATAACATATTTTTAAAACTTATTGTATAATATGAGAACAGGTGGTGAAGAAATGATAGAATTAAATACTTTTTCGTTAGAAAAGTACTCTGGTGCTAAAAAAGAACATAGAGAAGTTATCAACTCTTTAAAAGAAGATGTTTATACTAGAAATACAATCTCTAGAGATCTTAATGGATTCATTGAAAAGATTGAAGAAAAATCTAAAGATAATAATGATAATTTACTCGGAACATATGTAGCTTATAAAAGCGAAATAGCTAGAGGTATTTGCGGAATTGATAAAAATGGTTCAAGATATGAAACTTTCCAATCTATATTACCAGAGTATAGAGGTGAAGGATTTGACTTTATGTTAGAAGATCAATTCGAAGAATACTTAACTTATGAAGTTGGTTTGAAGAAAATTGGAAAAGAATCTTTTATTAAAGAAGAAACTCCAGTTAAGAAAAGAACATTAAAACAAGATAATAAGAATCAAAGATAAGTTGTTGAACTTATCTTTTTATGTTATAATTTATATATCTGAGTGCCTTATTAATTTATTATTTTGAAAGGAGAATTACTAATGAGTAAAATTAGAATTTTCGCATTAGGAGGTCTTAATGAAAGTGGTAAGAACACTTATGTAGTTGAAGTAGATGAATCTATATTTGTCTTTGACTGTGGACTTAAATATGCGAATGACAATATGTATGGAATAGATTATATAATTCCAGACTATTCTTATTTAATCGAAAATAAAAAGAGAATTAAGGGTGTATTTATAACACATGCTCACTTAGAACAAATGGGTGGGGTAAGTGATTTAATTAATGCAATCCCAGATATAAAAATATATGCAACTAAATATACTAAAGAATATATGATACTTGAGGGTGTTAATAAAGATAATATCGAAGAGATTAAGGCACATAAAAAGATTAACTTCGGTGATGTATCTATATTCCCAATTAATGTATCTCATTCAGTACCAGATGCTGTTATGTATGTAGTTAACACTAAAGATGGTGCTATTTGTTATACAGGTGATTTTATTATTGATCCTACTATGATAGATTCATATGGAATGGATTTAGGAAAAGTAGCTTATGTAGGTAAACAAGGAGTTTTATGTTTACTTTCTGAATCTAGTTTTTCAGAAAAGAAAGGACATACTAGTCCTCACCATAGATTAACTTCTTGGTTTAAAGATAATATTAATCAAGCTGAAGGAAGAATTATTGTTTCAATCCTTCCAGTGCACCTTTATGCAATCCAAGAATTATTTGATGCATCAGTTAACATGCATAGAAAAATAGTTATCATGGGTAACAAATTACAAAAGATTATTTCTATGGCTAAGACTGAAGGATATTTAAAATTCAATGATGATATCGTAGGTAATATGTCTGATATTGAAAGAAAAGATTCTATTATCTTAGTATGTGATGATAGAAAGACCCCAACTGGAGCTTTAAATAAAATCGTTACTGAAAATGATAAGTTTATTCATCTTAAAGATACTGATACTGTTCTTTTTGCAGAACCAGTATATGATGACACTGAAAAGACAGTAGTTAAAATGAGAGATGCAATTGCTCAAAAGAATGTTAATACAATCGTATTACCAAAAGATAAAACTGTATTACATCATGCATCTTCAGAAGATTTAATGATTATGTTAAACTTATTAAATCCTAAATACTATATGCCAGTTAAGGGTGAATATAGACTTATGGTTAATAATGCAAATTTAGCTGATGAATTACATATGCCAAAAGAAAATATCATTCTTAAACAAAATGGTGATGTTGTAGAATTCCAAGATGGAAAACTTCTAACTGATAAGTTTGATAAGATTAAAATCAATGAAACTTTAATTGATGGTAAAACTTCTGATGATATCGGTGAACTTGTTATTAAAGATAGAGAAATGTTAGGAGAAAATGGTATCCTTCTAATAAGTGCTACTTTAGATAAGAAAACAAGAAAGATTCTTGTTGGACCTGAGATTACTACGAGAGGTTTCATCTATGTAAGAGATTCATATAAAATGATCGAAGAAATTAAGAAAATTTCTAAAGAAATCATTGAAAGAAATGTATCTCCAAAATACGTAGATTTTAATGCTATTAAAAATGAATTAAGAGAAGATTTATCTAAATACTTCTTTGAAGAAACTGGTACTAAACCAATGATTATTGATGTTATTCAAGAGGTTTAATTATGGCAATAAAAGTAAATAAAAAAGAAGTTGATGTTGAAACTGAAATCATGAATAAGTTAAGTGAATATGGACTTTCAATTGACTTTGGAGATGATGATTCAGAAGAAAAAGAAACTGAAAATAAAAATGAAGAAAAAGAAAAGGAAGCAAATAACTAATTTTGCTCCTTTTTTAGTGCTCTGATATTAAGTTTTTGTAGAATATAGGTACTTAAAATGTTAAAATATTTTAAAGGTGTGGTGGTTATGAAAGAGAGTGTTTTACCTGCTGATATCTATACTGTAGTTAATCAAACAGTATTAACAGAGAATGATAAAAAAGTACTTATAAATTTATATCAACCAATCATTGGAGCTGAAGCAATTTCTTTATATCTAACATTTTGGAATGATTTAGGTAAAAGAGACTTAATGTCATCTGATTATTCACATCATCATTTAATGGTAGTGTTAAAATCTAGACTAGATAAAATTATTGAAGCTCGTACTTGTTTAGAAGCAATTGGTCTTCTAAAAAGTTATATAAGAAAAAATGAAAATTTAAATGAATATTTATATGAACTATTCTCACCACTAAGCCCATATGATTTTCTTAATCATCCAGTATTAAGTGTATTACTTAGAAATAATATCGGAGAAGAAGAATATAACATTATAGTTAATGAGTATAAAAAACATAATATAAGAAAAGATTCATATGAAGAAATAACTTCTTCAATGAATGAAACATTTAGAAGTATTCCTTCAACTAGTCTTGAAGAAATAAGAAAAGAAGAAACTCTAGGACCTAACATTGAAGATAGAATAGACTTCGACTTAGTTATTAAATCTATTCCAACTGGACTAGTTAATGCAAGAACATTTAATAAAAGAGTTAAGTCTTTAATTAATCAATTATCATTTGTTTATAATATAGATACTATAAAGATGATAGAGTTAATAAGATTATCAATCGAAGATGTAGGATTAATTAATAAAGATAAACTAATTCAAAATGCAAGAAAGAGTTATGAATTTAATAATAATGGAAGATTACCAACACTAATATTTAGAAGTCAACCAGAATACTTAAAGACACCTGATGGTGATACTTCAAATGAAGGACGTATTATTAAAGTATTTGAAAATACTACACCTAATGACTTCTTAAAAGCAAGAAATAAAGGAGCATCTCCAAGTAAATATGATTTACAAACTCTAGAAATACTTGCAGTTAATTATGAACTTCCTGCGGGAGTAATAAATGTTTTAGTAGATTTCTCAATCAAAGTTAATAATGGAAAGTTAACTCGTAATTACATAGAGACAATAGCATCTACTTTTAAACGTAGAGGAATTAAAACAGTTCCTGATGCAATGAATGAGTTAAAGAAAGCCCATAAGAATAAAACTAAAACAATAAAGGTAGAACCTAAAAAGGAAATCAAAGCAGTTCCTGTATGGGTAAATCAAACATTAGAATCTAATGAATTAAGTGCAGAAGAGTTAAAAGAATTAGAAGAAGAATTTAAAGATTTCAGGTGATTATATGAAACAACCAATTTATAAAGATGAATCAAAACTTAGTTATGAATATTTAGAAGCAGTTAAAGACACTGATTTTAAAAAGATGGTAGCAAGAATTAAAGCTAGTGATGATCTTGCTAAGAAATATACATCTAAGATTCAAAAGTGTGTTGAAGAGTTAAAAACTTGTTCTAAATGTAAAGGTTTAAGTGAATGCAAGAATGCTTGTCCAGGACTTGTTTTATATCCAAGGGTAGATGGTAATATGATTACTTTTGAATATCATGAATGCAAATACTTAAAAGAAAAGAAAGAAGAGGAAGCACTTAAGAAAAAACGTGAAGAAGAGAATACTGCTTACTTCTATAATGAACCATTACAAATTAAAAATGCATCAATGGCTGAAATTGATTTAACTGATAAGAATAGATTAAAAGCTATTAAATGGATTAAAGACTTTTATAAAAAATATAATAAAGATAAACATATCAAAGGAGTATATTTACATGGCTCTTTTGGATCAGGTAAAACATATATTTTAGCAGCACTTTTAAATGAACTTGCTAAGAATGGTACATCAATAGTAATTATGTATTATCCACAATTATTAAGAAAATTAAAAGAAACATTTAATAAGAGTGATGATAATAGTTACAGTGATACTATGAATAAACTTATGACTACTGATATTCTTTTAATTGATGATATCGGAGCAGAAAACATTACTCCTTGGAGTAGAGATGAAGTCTTAGGTACAATCGTACAATATAGAATGGAAGAATCTCTACCAACATTCTTTACTTCTAATTTAACTATTGATGAATTAGAAGCTCATTTATCAGAAACAAAGAACTCTGTAGATTTAGTTAAAGCAAAAAGAATTATTGAAAGAATTAAAACATTAACTGATGATATTGAATTAGTTAGTAAAAATCGCAGGGCCTAGTTATTGAATAAATATTAATATTAACTTATAATTTACTTGAATGGAGGGCATCTATGAAAAAAATAAGAAATATGGTTTTAGTATTTGCTTTATTCTTTACATGTATGGTTAGTGCAAAAGCTAATATTTATAGTACACGTAATGATTGTATAGCAGATGCTGGAGGTAACACTAATCTTTCTACTGTTTCAACTAAAACAACAGTTAGATCATGTGTACAAAACTATTGTAATGCTCAACTTGGAACTTATGATACATATATGGTTAAAGAAGTAGTTGCTTATGGAACATGCGCAAATGGAAATAGAAATCCATATAAGACTAAAGTTTTTGGATATAACAGAACAGGTGCATGTGCAACACCACAACGATTAGCTGAAATAGTATATACTAATATGGATATTATATATGATTGTACTAGAACTTCTAATGGTAGTGCTTATAGTCAATCAGGTAATACTACTAAGAAAACTACTACAGGAAGTGGTGGAGGTAATGCTACAAGTCCAACTACTAAACCAACTACCAAAAGAACTGGTCCAACTACAACTGCTAAGATAGGTGGTAATGATACAACTACAACAACAAGAGTTACAACTCCAGGTGAAAATACTACTGAAACAACTACAACAACTAGAGTATTAACAAATGATGCGTCCATTAAGAAAATTGTTATTAATGATAAATTTGATTTAGGATATAAAGAAGAAACTAAAGAATATGCAATCAAAGTTCCTTATAGTTTAAATGACTTTGATGTATATGTAGAAACTAGTGACCCATATGCTAAAGTAGAAGTTTATGGAACTAACTCAGTTTCATCTCTTGGTGGAGTTATTGATATTGTTGTTACAAGTAGTGATGAATCAACAACTAATCAAGTTAAAATAAATGTATCAAGATATACTAAAGAAGAAGGAGATTGTTCTCTAGTTGATATTTATATTAAAAACTATAGTTTAGATTTTTCATCTACTAAAGAACAATATACTTTAAACTTAACTAATAAAGATAGATTTTTAGAGATTGAAGCAACTCCAAGTAATCCATCTTCAATTTATACAATCAAAGGAAATGAAAAATTAAAGAATAATAGTAAGATTGAAATCTTAGTAGAAGCAGTTGATGGTACAACGTGTACTTATGTAATTACTACTAAGAAATCATCTAAATTATTACTTTATTTACTAATTGCTGTAGTCGTAGGTGTAGGTTTATACTTTGCTATTAAGAAACTTATTGAACTTGCAACTAAAGGTAAAAATAGATATAGATATGAATAGACATTTAATATGTCTATTTTATTTTGCTCTCTTGTTAATAGATTTAATTATAGTTATAATTATATTAAAGTAGGGTGATAGAATGAGAGATGCAATTGCAGGAGCATGGTTATACTCATTAATACTTGTATTTGTAGTTATACTAGTAGCTTTTATTGCAATATCAATAAATTATAATAAAACATATAAATTAAAAACAACTGTGGTTAATATAATTGAAGAGTATCAAGGAGTTAACCCTGAGAGTGTTAAAAAAGTCGGAGGATTCTTAGCAGCTAATGCTTTTCGAACAGAAAGATATTGTAATAAAGTTGTTAATAAAGGTGAAAGATATATTGGTATAACTGATGGTAAGTTAAGTCCTATGTATGAAAGTGGTTCTCCTGCTGAGAAAACTGCTAAACCACAACAAGTATGTATAAGTAGAGACGCTCATACTTCAAATTATGATGGTAAGTCAGCATATACAGATTATTACTATAATATATATATGTCTTTTGATTTCTCATTACCAGTATTCGGAGACATATTTAAGTTCTCAGTTAACGGTTCAACAAATGCTATATACTATCCAGTAGATACTAATAACTGGGGTAATTAAAAAAAGTGTAAAAACTTTTTACAATTTTATTGAATATAGAAAGTAAATATATTATGATATACATATAATAAGGAGGAGATTGATAAAATGAAAGACGCAACAGGCGAATTAAGTATGACAGCAGTTGCAGTAGTAGCCATCGCTGCAATCGCATTATTATTTCAACAATTTGTATGGCCAGTAATTCAAAGAAACATTCAAACCAATGCATATTGTTCACAAACACAATCATGTGAATGTGGTAAAGGTAAAAAAGTTGATGCAGAAGTTGGAACAATTACTTCAAATTCAGATAAAACTTGTTCATGCATTTATCTTGATGACGCAGGTAAAACTCATGGAGTATTATGTCCAAACAATGCTACTGACGCAGCATCTAAATAATAAATTCTAAAAATTAAAGGAAAAATTAAATGAGAGAGGCTATAGGAGCGACATGGATTTTCGGAATTGTTATTGTATTTATAGTATTATTTACTGGATACTTAGCATTTTCAGTTAATTATGCCAAAGCCTTTACAATTAAAGATAAAATAGTTGATGTTTTAGAAAAATATAATGGGCCTGGTAAGAGAAACTCAAGTAGTTTTACCGGGCCTGTTTTAGATGAAATTAATGCTGGTATGAAAAGTATTAGATATAGTTCTAAAGGTAGTTGTTATAACGTAGGACTAGAAGTTTTTGAAAATGATAAAACTAAATTACAAAATAGATCAAAAACTATCATGGGTGTTACTAATGCAACTGCTGAAGTATATGCTAATAGTGCATTAACATTTAAACAAAGTAAAAACTATCATTATTGTGTAATTAGACAACAACAAGATAAACTTGATGAGAAAAGTATAGGATTTTCAAATTATTTTGTAGCAACATTCTTTAGTATGCATGTTGAGATAATCAATTTACATTTGAATTTCTTTGTTACAGGACAAACTAAAAATATTAGTTATCCAGTAGATGGTTTCTTATCATTTGAGGAGTGAATAGAATGAACGTAATAGTTACAAATCAAAATAAAGCATTATTAGATCAATTAAATGTAGATATAATTAAAAAAATCGAAGGTGAATATGAAGTATCTGAATTATTATCTAAGTTCGTTAATTTACAATTTGATAAATTAATAATTGATATTACTTCAATTAAGAATTATACAGATAATGCAGTAATGACTTCATTTGCAAAATCAGTTGATCCAAATAGAGTTATCATTTTACTTAATGATAATCCAACTGTTAATACAAGACCTTATATAGTTAATTTGATTAATAATGGAATTTATAATTTTTCTAGAAATATCGAAGGAGTAAAATACTTATATAATACTCCAAATACACTAGCTAGTGTACAATCTATTTTAAACCCACCTGTAAAGACTGAAAGTGCACCAACTGTAAATGCAATAGTTAATACTCAACCAACTACTACTGAAAGTAGTAATGAAGTATATGCAAATAATAATTCCAATTTAAGAATCCCAATATTTGGAAAAAAGATTATTGGTTTATCCAATACGACAATGCATGCAGGTGCATCAACATTAACAAACATGATGGTAAGACAACTTAATAATAAAGGAATTCCTGCTATTGGAATCGAAATGAATAGACAAGACTTAATCTATTATAGAAGTGATAAATTATTCTCAGCTATGAGTAGATTAGACTTAGAAAGAGTTGTTAAAGATCACAACGATGCTGCAGCTATAATCATTGATTTAAATGATTTCCCTGAAGCAGATAAATATTGTAATTCAATTATTTATCTAGTTGAACCATCATTCATTAGATTAACTAAATGCATAAGAAGAAATAAAAATGCATTTGTTGAAAAGAAAAATGAAAAGGTAGTTTTAAATATGAGTTTTGTTTCAGATGATGAATTATATGATTTTGAAATTGAAACAGGAGTAAAAGTATTTGATAATATTCCACCATTAAATGATAGAGATCAAGATGCTGGAGAAATAAACGAATTCTTACGTAAATTAGGATTTAATATTTAACAGTCAAATAATTAATTTTAGTTGACATTACTTAAAGCAATAATTTATAATATCTTTAGAAAAGAGGAATGAATATGTTATTAGCGAGCGAATCCATTGGTACTTTTTGTAGCAAGACTGCAGGTTTATTACAATATGTTGGATATGCATTAACAATTTTCAAAATTGCTATTCCACTAATCATCATTATCTTTGGTATGATGGATTTTGGTAAAGCTGTTGTATCTGAAAAAGATGAAGACGTTAAAAAACAAGCAGTAAAATTATTAAGAAGAGCAATCGCTGGTGTAATTATTTTCTTTATTCCAACATTAGTAATTTGGATTTTCGAAACTGTTAATGATTACAGTAGTGAAGCTGGACAATTTAATACTTGCAAAGAATGTTTATTACATCCAGGTAGTTGTCCTGCAGGAGAATAATTAAATATTAAAGGAAATTATATTTCCTTTTTTATTTTGTCTAAATTTAAAAGTATGTTATAATCTCATACGTGAAAGGGTGCTTTTTATGAGATTAAGAAGAGTTAAAAATGCTTTAGAAACTGTTGAAAACAGTAAATATATAATATTAAAACCGGAGAGTCACAAGGGTAAGTTTAATGAAATATTTGGCAATAATAATCCTATTTACTTAGAAATAGGTATGGGTAAGGGAGATTTTATTATTCAAAATGCTATTAATCATCCTGAGAATAATTACATTGGTTTAGAAAAATATGAATCAGTACAAATGAGAGCTGTTCAAAAGTTAGAATGTTTAGATATTCCTAACTTAAGACTTATTCATATGGATGCTGAAAACTTAAATGAAGTTTTTGATAAAGAAATAGACACTATTTTCTTAAACTTCTCAGATCCATGGCCTAAGAATAGACATGCAAAAAGAAGACTTACTAGTTCATTTTTCTTAAATATTTATGATTCTACATTCAAAGGTAAACCTCATATTATTCAAAAAACAGATAATATTGGTTTATTTGCATCATCAATTGTATCTCTTAGTGAATATGGATATACTATTCATAATTGTTCACTTGATTTACATAATGAAGATATGGAAAATTTCGAAACTGAATATGAACATAAATTCTCATCTAAGGGTCAAAAAATTAATTATTTAGATGCTGTAAAAGAATAGTCAAATTTGACTATTCTTTTTTTATCTTATGCTATAATATTTATTGTAGGAGTATATATAAATAATGTTTTAAAAATAAATAAAGTTTGTTATAATTAACTAGAAGAGTAGGTGTATTATGAGAAAAAAACTTGTATTAATCCTAACTATGTTAATATTAACAACAGGTTGTGTAAACATTCAAAATGCTTCTATTGAAGAAATAGTAAATGAAGTATTAAACAGTAAAGAGACTGGCTACAATCATACTAATGATGGGTTTAAATATTATTTACCATCAGGTATTGATGTGATATATAAAGATGAGTATAATGAAATACTAAAGAGTAAAGGATATACTTACTATTTATATGTTGATTTAGTTAAATATATTAACAATAGTGTAGATACAGTTAAGGAAGAAAAAGATATTTATTATAGTCATGTATTTAAGAAAGATGATAACGAAGGTATAGTAAATGTTTATTTTAAAGAAAAGAATTCTTACTTAGTTGTGCTTGAATATAACCACGCTAAAGTAGAAGTTTATGTTAAAAAGCAAGATATTAATGATGCTGTAGCTAATGCAATAATTATTACTTCATCTATTAATTATAATAAGAATATAATTCAAAATATGATAGGTAAAGACTTAACTACAGTTGAAGAAGAAGTAAACGTATTTGAAATCAAAGATGATAGCTCATCTACATTACAAATTGATGATACATATCATGAAGATGAGAAATACGATAGTGAGATTATTAGATAAGGAGAATTGTAATGGGACTACTAGATAAAGTTAAAGGTATTCTATTTGATGAAACAGAAGAAGATGAAAACGTTGAAGAACTACCAAAAAGAGAACCTAAAAAGAATAAACATAAACAAAGTTTTATAGACTACAACAAAGAAGAAGATACAATTAAAGAAGTTAAAGTCGACTATAATACTAAAGAAGAAAAGATGAGTTTTCCTGTTGATGACTTTGAACCTGTAACAAGAACTCGTTCTAATATTTCATACGATAGTTTTGAAGAACCAAAAAGAGAGATTCAAGAAGTTAAAAGAGAAATGCCTGAACCAGTTCGTCATATTGAACCAACTCGTCCAAGTGTTACACAAGAAGTTAAACGTAAAGAACCTGAAACAAGAAGTAGATATGAACTACCTCCTAAAAAGGAGGTTGTACATGAACATAGAGATTATAAGAAACTTCTTAATGATGCAAAAGAATCAGAGAAAAAACCATTTGTAGTTACTCCAATTATTAGTCCGGTATATGGAATAATTGATAAGAACTACAAACCTGAAGAAATCGTAGAAAAGAAACCAGTTCAAATTGATCAAGTTCGTGAAAGAATGTTTGGACCAGTTAGTTATAATGCTGAACCAATTCCTGAACCAATCAAATATGAAGAATCAAATGAAACTTTAACTGAAAAGTTAATTAAAGAAAATGAACGTATTAAAGCATCAGAAGAATTAGAACCAATTTCAGAATTTGATGAAATCGTAGAAGAACCAACAATGGAAATTGATAACTCAAATGTTGTTGAAGAAATCCCTGAAGAAAAAACTTCACCATCACTTGATATTTCAGATTTAATTAATGAAGTTGAATCAACAAATTATGATACTAATTCTTATGAAGAAGATTACTTCAAAGATGTAAAAGAGGAATATAGTAATAGTGACTATGCTGAAGAAGAACCAACTGAAGAATTTCATATAGAGGCTGAACCTAGAAAAGCTGAGGTTAAAGAACATCTAGACGATACAATTGAAACTGATCTTTTCAATTTAATAGATTCAATGTATAAAACAGATGAAAGGGAGTAATTAAATGGAAGTATTAAGCACAGTATTACCAATAGTTATTGATTGTTTACTTTGTTGTTTACTAGTAGCTATCATAGTTCTAATTATTAAAGTAATTGGAATTATAGATGATGCTCGTTTACTTATCGATAATATAATTGATAAAGTAAATACAGTTAATGGACTATTTAAAGTAATTAAAAGAATTGATACTGGAATCAATGGTGTAGCTAAAAGAATAGTAGACATCATAGAACGTGCTATTAATAAACTACCTAGTAATAATAAAACCAGTGATGAAGAAATTGAATTAGAAGAAATTTTGAAAGGAAGGAAATAAGAATGGCAAAGGGTAATTTTGGAAAATTTGTTTTAGGACTTGGAATTGGAGCTTGTGTTGGAGCTCTACTTACTCCAAGAACAGGAGAAGAAAATAGAAAACTTTTAAAAGAGAAAGCAAATGATGCTTATGGTAAAGCAAAACAAATCGATTTTGATGCTTTAAAAACTAAATTATATGACGAATACTATGGTTTAAAAGAAAAACTTGAAACTATGGATCAAGAACAAGCTAAAGAATTCGCTTATGAAAAAGCAAAAGAATTAGAAGCAAAAGCAGATAAAGTTATTGCTAAAGCAATCGAAGAAAATAAACCAAAAGTAGAAAAATCACTAATTGAGCTTAAGAAAAAATTAGCTGTTACTTTAAAAGATTTATCAAAGAAATTAGAAGACTAATCTTCTAATTTTTTTTATTTAGTCTTATTGAATATAAATATTTGATACTTTATAATTATTATAGGAAGGAATTGATAATATGGATGAGACTAAAAATGTAAATCAAGTAAGTGCAAATACGCCACCTCAAAAGATTGAAGTCGAACCAGTTCAAACTGAAGGATCAATTCCAATCTCAGAAGTTCAAGCGATACCAGTTCAACCAGTAACACAGGTAGAACCAAAAACTCCAACTTCTGCACAAACTGCAACAAGCGTTGATATTCCAGTTCCAGAAACTCCAAAAGAAGTCGTAGAAACTAATATTAAAGAAGGAGAAATTGTTCCTGAAACTGATGTTGAAGTACTGGTAGAAAACAAAGAACTTAAAACTATTGAAACTACTAATACTAAAAAGAAACTTAAGATTAATTTAAGTTTTTTGAATAAAAAAATACCATTTTTATTTGTGGTAGTAATCGCAGTGTTAACACTTTTAATTGGAGTTACTCTAGGGTCTACATTATTTCCAAAGACAGTATATTCTAATGCAACTTCATCAACTGCTAACAAAAATACATCAGCACGTGTTAGCGATGGAAAGAATAATAAAACAATCGCTGGTGATTATACATTCAGTATTCCAGATAAATACTATTATGATAAAACAAATAATGGTGTATTAGTATATGATACTAATGATACATTTAGAATATTTATTAAACCAATCGAAGTAAATTATGATGATATAGCTAATGCTAAGACTAGTATTAAAGCTACACTTAATAATGCAGATATCAGAGTGTCTAGTATTAAAGAGATTACTGTTAACGATCATTCATATTTAGTTGCAGAAACTATAGATAACTTACAAAATAGACTTTTAGCATTTACTAAAGGTGGAGATAACAGCTTCTATTTTGAAATTGTAACTGAGGCTAATAAGTATGATTATGATTGCTTAGATCTTGCAGATGATATTGCAAGTAATGCTGAAGCCATAGGCCAAAAATCAACTATGGAATCAATCACAGTTAATGATATTTCTAAGTTAATTATATCTACAGCAAATGCTTATAAGTCACTTGAAAGTTAGAGTTGACGAGTAATAAAATTTATTCTATAATTAACTCAATTGATGAAGAAAGGCCTTACAACCCTGGAGTCAAATCGTGTATTCGCGTTAAGGATTTAAAGATGATTATAAAGATCATGAAGTAGGATGGTACCACGAGTTAAATCGTTCCTACATCATGGTCTTTTTTTATTAGAAAGAAGGAATATTATGGCAATGACATGTTATGAAGATTTAATGTACAGAGGTCTTATTAAAGATATGACTAATAATGAAGACTTCGAAAAGAAATTAAATGAAGGTGGAATGACTTTTTATTGGGGAACTGATCCAACCGCAGACTCACTTCATATTGGACATTATTCATCTCTTTTAACTGCTAAGAGACTTAAAAAGTATGGACATCATCCAATTCTTTTAGTAGGTGGAGCAACAGCCTTAATCGGAGATCCAAGACCAACTGCTGAAAGAGAAATAATTGATAAAAAAGTCGTAGAATCAAATATCGAAGGAATAAAGAAACAAGTGTTAGATTTATTTGATAATGATGTTGAAGTAGTTAATAACTATGATTGGATTAAAGATTTTACTTTTATAGATTTCCTAAGAGATGTAGGTAAATACATTAATGTTAACTACATGTTAAATAAAGATATTATTTCAAGAAGATTAGAAACTGGTATTACATATGCAGAATTTTCTTATACATTATTACAAGGATATGACTTTGTTCATTTATTTAAAGAAAAAAATTGTATAATGCAAGCTGCTGGTTCTGACCAATGGGGTAATATTACTACTGGGGTAGAATTAATTGGTAAAATGTTAGGAAAAGAAGCATATGCATTTACTATGCCATTAATCTTAGATGCTAATGGTAATAAATTTGGTAAATCTGAGGGTAATGCTTTATGGTTAAATAAAGATAAAACTCCTTCATATGATATTTATCAATACTTAATTAACTCTAGTGATACTAAAGTTGAAGAATACTTAAAAGTATTTACTTTCTTAACAAAAGAAGAAATCGAAGATTTAATGGCTAAACATATGGAAAAACCAGAATTAAGATTAGCTCAAAAAACTTTAGCTTATGAGTTTATTAAAGATTTACATGGTGAAGAAGAAGCAAAAGCTGCAAAAGCTAAGAGTGAAGCTTTATTCGGAGGTTCTACTGAAGATTTAGAAGCAACTGAAGTTCATGCAGAATCGAGAAATATCTTAGATATCATGTTAGCTGCTGAACTTATTCCATCAAAGAGCGAAGGAAGAAGACTTGTTGAACAAGGTGGAGTTTCAGTTGATAATGAAAAAATCTTAGATCCAAAAGCAGAAGTAACTAAAGATGAATTTGTACTTCAAAAGGGTAAGAAAAAGATTGTTAAAATTAAATTAGTATAAAAAAATAAGTAGAAGTTAAATAACTTCTACTTTTTCATTTCTTTAATATATCTTTTTAATTGTTTTGAATTAGGTCCAAGTATAATCTTTAATTGATTATCTATTTCAACAATTCCTTGAGCTCCTAATTTAGTTAAACCTTCTTTATCAGCAAGACTGATATCTTTAAGTGTAACTTTGAATCTAGACATTGTAGATTCAGAATCTAATATATTATCTTTTCCTCCAAGACATTTAACTAGTTTATTAATATCCATATTAAAGTCTTTATGATTTAATTTTACAATTACAAGTGCAATTATTAATAATACTCCAACAATAATGGCGTATTGCATTATATACTCTGTATTCATATTTATCACCTAAAAATATAATACAATAAAAACATTAATATTTCAATTCCCCCAAAATAATTGTATAATTTAGAAAGGTGATACGTAATGAAAAAAGTATTATTTAGAGTATTTGCTTATTTAATAGACGCATTTATCTTAGGACTTATAATGACTATTTTAGTTACCTTTATTCCATTCTTTAATAATGATAAAATAACTGAACTAGCAAAAAGTAATACATCTGAAGTTAAAGAATATACTGAGTTTAGTATAAAGTTAGATTCTTATTTAGAAGATTCTAAAATAACTAATGAAGAATTTGATTCTATCAAAGAACATTTTCCAATTCTTTCTGATGAATTAAAAGATCTTGTTGATAAAGATACTTCTAAAGAAGAAGTAGTTACTAAAATAACTAATAGAGTTAAAAAAGATATGATTACTTTAGAATATAAAACAAGTAGATTAAGTCTAGCTAGATATATTTTAGAATTTATCTTAACTGTTATTTATTTAGGATATATTCAATTTGTTCTTAAAGGACAAACCTTAGGTAAGAAGTGGTTAAGATTATACGTAGTTAATGATTCTAATGAAGTACCATCATTAAAGGTATTCTTAATTAGAAGTTTATTTACATCTACAGTTATATTCTCACTTATAAATTCAATTGTTTCTTTATGTGTTAAGAATAATGTTTACTTCAATGTATATAAGTATTTATCAGGTATATCTACTTTATATGTCGTAGGTATATTTGCATTTATATTATTTAGAGATGATCAAAAAGGATTACATGATTTACTTCTTCATACTCATATTAAATTATTGAATAAAGATAATACTGAATATGTACAAGAAGTATTCAATGAAGGTAAAGATGAAAAAGATTCTAATTAAACTAATTGAACTTTATCAAGCAACACCAATTAGTGCTCATAGTAGTTGTAAGTTTACTCCGACATGTTCTGAATATACTAAAGAAGCTATTCAAAAATATGGATCACTAAGAGGTACATTCAAAGGAATAAAAAGAATACTAAGATGTAATCCATTTAATAAAGGTGGATACGATCCAGTAAAGTAGGGATGATATGGGATTAATAATTAATTTAATAGTAGTAGCTTTAATCGTAGGGTTATTAACTTTCTTTTATTGTATTTTTTATAACAAACTTATTACTCATAAGAATAAAGCTAATATAGTATGGAATAACATAGTAAAAGAAGTTAATGTAAGATTTAATCTTATAACTCAACTAAGAGATGCAACAGCTACTATCGTAGATGAAGAAACAAAGAATAATTTAAATAGAGTAATAGATAGTTATAAAACTAAAGTAGCAATCGAAGATATAATTAATGTTTATTATGAAGCAAATGCAATCATAGTAAATGTATTATCTAAGATTAATAGTGTTGAATGGAATAATGCATTTAATGATTCCTTTAATAGAATTGAAGAATTAAGAAGAGAATATAATGATGTTATTCTAAAGATAAATAATTTAGTTAAGATGTTTCCAACAAGCTTAATAGCTAAGATAAATGGAATAGCACCTTGGATCTTCTTTAGAGGAGTAGAATAAAAAAACTAGCAATTATTTGCTAGTATTTTTTATGTATTCATTATAAGCAAGTATATCTACATTTTTATAATCATTTTTAATTTTTAAATCATTCTTTTTAAATAGTTTTTCCATAAATCTATTTAGTAGATATGGATTTCTAATAAATAGTGGTCCTAAGAAGTAAGTACCATAGAATTCATTAACATGAATACCATCTTTATTAATAAAGAAGTGATCTTTAATCTTAGCTTCACTATTTCTATTAACAAATGCAATAATAGGAGAATTAATAACTTCATTGTTTTCAATTACTTTTTCTTCAACTACATATTCTTTTAAATATAAAGTTTTAAATGGTAATAAATTTAAGCATTCTTTATTATCAATAGATTCTCCGAATAATTCAAATGAATTACCAGTAGCTATTATAAATTTATCTTTAAATAACTTTTTTAATTGAAATTGATATTTTAATATATCTTGACGAGCAAGTTCTTGAGATTCTCTAGAACCATTACCAATATATATTAAACTATATTTATTAAAATCTATTTTATCTTTGATAGATAATCTATCTATTTCATATTTAACATTTTGGTTATCTAAGTAATCTCTGATAGCAACCATGTTTCCATCTTCACCAGATAGATTCATTAAATCATAATATAAATGTAATATCTTAATACTTTTCATTATTTAACCTCCTTAAGAGATTCAAGGATTGGTCCCATAGTATCAACGAATACCATTGAATAAATATTTCCTTTAGAATTATTCTTAATCTTTTTAAGTAAATTATTTCTATAATCATCTACTAAGATGATTTTCTTTTTATTTACTTTATTATGAATAAGTACTGAATATATATCATATTTAAACTTACCAATAACATATATTTTATCTATAGACTTATCATCTAAGACACTAAAGTTAATATCATATAACCAAGATAAATCATTGAACTTATATCTTCTTGATACATTATCAAAACCAATAATTACAGTTTTATCTCCAGGCATACTTTTAATATAAGAAAGACTTGATTCATAACTTAAATTATTTTCATGTTTAGAATCTAACATTTCAATTCTTCTTTTACCTAGGTATGGGAATTCTTCAAGTTTAGATGAGAATGTATCGAAAGATTTAATAATTTGTTGATCCTCTAAACCTAATTCTTTTAGTAGAGCATATGCAGCAGTAAAAGCATAAGCACTAAACATAAAGCTTGAATTAATATTTACTTTATTACCATTAATCTTTAATGTTCTAGAAAGTAGGTTAACATTACTTCCTTCATATTTAATAGGATCTCTTCTGAATGTACATTTAGGACATTTATAATCACCAAGATGACCATAATGATAATAGTTATATTTAATCTTTGAACCACACTTAGGACAATAAGCACCATCAACTGGAATAGTAGGACTACTAGTATCTCCCTTAGTTTTAGCTATTCCGTATTTAACTAGCTTACCAGTATGATCTATTGTGAATCTATTAACTAGAATATCATCACCATTAATAATTAATTCAGTATCATTATCAATTGAACCTAAGATTTTTTTATAAACTACTTCAGGAGCTCCATTACGAGCGACTTGATCTCTTGTTAAATTAGTTACTACTAAGTGAGTTAATTTATTCTTATCAAATACTTTATTAATATATGATTCATCAAGTTCCATTAATACAATATCTGCTTTTATCTTTTTACTTATTACACTTGTATTATTTAAAAATAGAGTAGCAGCAGCGTTATAAAGATTAGAACCATTCTTATTCCAAACTACATTATAACCATTTTCCTTTAAAACATGAGCTACTAATTTAGTAGTAGTTCCTTTACCTGATGAACCAGTAATACCAATACGTAATTCAGGATATTCAAGTTCATTTAAAATATTCTTATTTATCTTAGATGCATAATAACCTGGAGTAACTGATCCATCTTTCTTAAGTATTGGTTTTAATACTTTGCAACCAACACTTATAGTTTTATTAACAATAATTGCTAAGCTATTTTTCATAAGTATCACCATTTACATTATATCATGTTAAGTACTTTAAGATAACCCGAAAATATAGAGTTTATCTTTTATTTTAATAATACTTATAGTATAATTTATAAAAGATATGGAAGGTGCTAAACATGAGAGAGATTATTGCATCCATCGATATTGGTGGAGAAAAAATTAAACTTGTTGTTGCTGAAATACTTCGTGATAAGCTTAATATTTTATGCGCATTAAGTGAAGAATCTCGTGGTGTTAAGAAGGGTGCAATTTGTGAACCTGATGAAACTGGATATGCTTTAAAGAAATTACTTAAGAAAGCTGAAGAAATGTTAGGTACTAAAATATCTAAAGCATTAGTAACAGTTAATGAAGACTCTGCTGACTTTAAAGTTGGTGAAGGAACTATTACTATTACTAGCGATGATAAAGAAATAAGTGTTGGAGATATAACACGTGTTTTAAAGCAATCAGTAGGAGAAAACATTCATAAAGGTAATGACCTAGTAACAGTAGTTCCTATTTCATTTAAAGTAGATGGAGTAAAAGTACATAATCCAAAAGAAATGAAAGGATCTAAACTATCTGTTAAAAGTGTAATAGTTTCAGTTCCTAAAAGAGAGATATATACAACTGCTAAAACTTTAGAAAAAGTAGGAGTAGAAGTAGTAGATGTAATTATTCCATCAATTGGTACTTATTGGGCACATAAGAATGTATCTACTGATACTGAAACAGGTATTATTATTGACCTTGGATATGATACTACTAAGATATCTGTATTTAATAAAGGTATTATTGTTAATAACTTAGTTATTGGTGTTGGTGGTAAAAACGTTGATAATGATATTTCATTTATATATAAAGTTACTAAAGAACAAGCATGTGACTTAAAGAAAAAGTTAGCACTTGCTAACAAGAAAAATGCTAGAGAATCAGAAAAAGTAACTCTTGTTAATACTTTAGGACAAAAGATAACTATCAATCAAAAAGAGTTAACAGAAGTAGTTATGAGCCGCTTTAGAGAGATACTAAACATGGCCAAAAACGAAATTAACTACTTAACAAAGAAAGAAATTAGTTATATAATTATAAGTGGAGGATTGAGTGAAACTCGTGACTTTCCTTTAGAAGTAGAAAGTGTATTTGGAACCAAAGCAAATGCTGGGAAGATAATGGTTGTAGGTGCACGTAGTAATGAATACGCCACAGCTATCGGAATGATTAAGTTTTTTGATTATAAACTTAAACTTAGAGATAGAGACTTTTCAACATTTACTCAAGATGAAATAGACATTATATGTGGTGGTGGAGAAAAAAGAATTAATTTAGGGGATTCTGTACTAGGAAAAGTATTTGGAATTTTCTTTGATAATTAAGGAGTGAATTTATGAATAACGGATTAGAAATGAATCAAATAGCTAAAATCAAAGTCATCGGTGTAGGTGGCGGTGGTTGTAACGCTGTTAATAGAATGATTAAAGCTGGTGTTAAAGGTGTTGAGTTCATCGTAGCTAACACTGATAAACAAGTTTTAGATGCATCTCCAGCACAAACTAAGTTACAAATTGGTGAAAAATTAACTAATGGACTTGGAGCAGGAGCTAACCCAGAAATCGGAAGAGAAGCAGCTGAAGAATCTAAAGATGAAATTAGACAAGCTTTAGACGGAGCTGATATGATCTTCGTAACTTGTGGTATGGGTGGAGGAACAGGAACTGGAGCTTCTCCAATCATTGCAGAAATTGCACAAGATATTGGAGCCCTAACAGTTGGTATTGTTACTAAACCATTCAAGTTCGAAGGTAAAAGAAGAATGGAACAAGCAATTATCGGTGTTGATGAGTTAAGAAAACATGTTGATACATTAATTGTTATTCCAAATGATAAATTAAGAGATATTATTGATAAATCAACTTCAATGCTAGATGCATTTAGTGAAGTAGATAATGTATTACATAGAGGTGTTCAATCAATTTCAGACCTTATCGCAGTATCAGGTTTAGTAAACCTAGACTTTGCTGACGTTAGAGCAATCATGGAAAAACGTGGAAACGCTTTAATTGGTATTGGTCTTGGAACTGGTGAAGATAGAGCAGTTAAAGCAGCTCAACAAGCTGTATCAAGTCCATTACTTGAAACTTCAATCGTTGGAGCTACTGATGCAATTATCAATGTAACTGGTGGTAAATCACTTACATTATTCGAAGCAGAAGATGCAGCTGAAGTTGTTAGAGAAGCAGCTTCTACTGATATCAATATAATCTTCGGTGCTGTAATTAATGAGTCACTAAATGATGAAGTAATCGTTACAGTAATCGCTACAGGATATGAAGATAACTTAGGAGCTATGGAACCTCAAACTTCTTATACTCAAACTGAAGAAGTTATTTCTGAACCAATTAAACCTATGAGTGTAATTGATGATGAATATGATATTCCTCCATTCCTAAGAGATAGAGATAATATTTAATAATAAATCACTTCAAAAGAAGTGATTTTTTTTGTTTTAAATTATATAATTTATGGTAGGTGATACTATGTATAATAAGTCAATTAATGAAGTGTTTGAATTAGTAAAATCAACTAAAGATGGTTTAACAACTAATGAAGCTAACAAAAGACTTAATTCAAATGGTAAGAATGTATTAAACTTCAAAAAGAAAAAAAGTATATTTAAAATGATTATTGAAGAATTAACTGCTTCTTTAACTATAATTCTTTTATTAACAGCTGCTTTTTCACTTGTAATTGGTGAAACAGTAGACGCTTGTGTAATCTTAGGAATAGTAATTGTAGATGTTATTATCGGAGTCGTTGAAGAGAATAAAGCTATTGATGCTGCGGATGCATTATCTAAAATGATCATTACTAAAGCATTAGTGCTTAGAGATGGTAAAAAGATGGAAATTAATTCTGAAGACTTGGTAATCGGAGATATCATGTATCTTGAAAGTGGTATGAAGATTACTGTTGATGGTAGAGTTATTGAATCAAGTAATTTACTTGTTAACGAATCAAGTTTAACTGGTGAATCTCTATCTGTTGAAAAGAATAGTAATACTATCGAAGGTAAAAAAGCCTTAGCTGATAGACATAATATGGTTTATGCTGGAACTTCAGTTATGTCAGGAAGAGCAGTCGTTGTAGTTACTGCAACTTCACTTGAAACAGAGTTAGGTGCAATTGCAAAGAAAGTTGAAGAAACAAAAGAAGAAAAATCCCCATTAACAATTCGTATGGAGAAATTCTCTAAACAAATTAGTATTATTATCTTAGTAATCGCAGTTATTACTACTGCTATATTATTCTTAAAAGGATATGAAATTAAAAATATTATTCTTTCAGTAATTGCTTTATCAGTCTCAGCACTTCCTGAAGGATTAGCACTAGCTCAAACCATGGCACTAACAGTAGCCAGTAGAAGAATGGCAAGAGAAAACGTAATTTGTAAAAAGTTAAATTCAGTTGAATCCTTAGGTAGTTGTACAGTTATAGCAAGTGATAAAACTGGTACATTAACTGTTAATGAACAAACTGCTAAAAGAATACTTTTACCTAATGGTGAAGAGTTTAATATCACAGGAACTGGATATGATGTTGAAGGTACAATAGAAAATCAATTTTCTAAGAATTATAAAAATGCTGAAAGAATCGTAAGTCTATGTGCTTATAATAATGAAGCTACATTTAAGAAAAATGTTTCATTTTCTGGAGACTCAATTGATATAGCATTCTTAGTATTAAAGGAAAAGATAGATGCTAAGTTAGATATTAAAATAGAAAAAGTAATTCCTTATGAATCTGAAAATCAATATTCTGCGATCTTTTATAGAGAGAATGGAGAATTAAGATGTACTTCTAAAGGATCTTTAGAAAAGATTATGGAATTTTCTAAAAAAAGTAAGAAGTATGAAGAACAAAATGAATACTTAACTAGTGATGGATTTAGAGTAATCGCAGTATGTGATGGAAAAGTAGATAAAATTGGAAAAATAAAGAATCTTGAATTTTTAGGAATGGTTGGATTTATTGATCCAGTAAGAGAAGAAGCAAAATACTCAATTAAAGAATGTATTAATGCAGGTATTAAAGTTTTAATGGTTACTGGAGATCATCCAAATACAGCATTCTCAATTGCACAAACTTTAAATATTTGTAAATCAAGAGATGAAGTTATCACAGGACTTGAACTTGAAGAAGCAGAAAAACTTGGTGAAAAATATTTTGATGATTTAGTTTCTAAAAAGAGAGTATTCTCAAGAGTAACACCAACAGATAAATTATCAATTGTAGAATCACTTAAGAGACAAGGTGAGTTCGTAGCAGTTACAGGTGATGGCGTCAATGACGCTCCAGCTATTAAAGCAGCTAACATTGGTATTTCTATGGGAAGTGGAACAGATGTTGCAAAAGAAACTGCAAGTATGATTATCGCAGACGATGATTTTACATCTATAGTAAATGGTATTAAAGAAGGAAGAATAGCTTATTCTAATATTAGAAAAATAACTCTATTCTTAATATCTTGTGGAATATCTGAGATATTATTTTTCTTAACTTCGATAATTATGAATCTACCAATTCCACTTGTAGCTATTCAACTTTTATGGTTGAACTTAGTTACTGATGGTCTTCAAGATATAGCACTTTCATTTGAAAGAAATAGTAAAGAAATAATGAATCAAAAACCAAGAAGTACTAAAGAATCTTTATTTGATGAATATATGTTACAAGAAGTAATTATATATGGTTTAGCAATTACTTTTGCTGTCATGGGATTATGGATTTATTTAAATAGAATTGGTGTTGATTTAGTATATGCAAGAAGTGCAGTAGTTATGCTTATGGTATTTATTCAAAATGTACATGTATTAAATTGTAAGTCTGAAAGAAATAGTATAATAAAGACTAAAATATTTGATAATCCATTGGTAGTATTCACAATTGTTTCATCAATTGTACTTGAAATAACTATTACTCAAGTGCCAGTACTTGCTAAGATATTAAAGGTTACTCCTTTAAAACATAGTGAAATATTTAGTCTATTTGTCTTATCTTTAGTAATAATTTTAGTAAGCGAAATTTTTAAAGGTGTAAGAAGTAGAATAGATTATATAAAAGAAAATAATATGTAAAGAAGAGTTATGTATCTAACATAACTTTTTTTTGTGTGATAAAATAAATTGATGAGGTGTTTTTTAATGGAAAAGAAACCAAAAAAGAAAAAAGTAAAAAGACATTTAAATCCTATATTTTATAAGATACTTACATTCTTACTTATCGTAGTAACTGTAGTAACTTTTTCATATATAACTATTAAAGAAATATTTAGTTTATATTCTTTAATACCATTTATGATCGCAGCAATAGTGTTCATAATTATTATTGCAATTGTAATGAATAGTAAACTAAGAAGATGGGTTAAGAACCTTTTCTCATTATTAGTAATTATAGTAATCGCAGTAGAATCATTATTTGCAATATATGGAACTCAAGCATTTGCTTTATTAAATAAGATTAAAGATACTGGTATAAGGGTAGAAACATATGGAGTATATGTAAATGCAGGTTCTAGTTATTCTGATATTAAAGATTTAACTAATAAAACAATTACTTATCTACATATGGAAAATGATTCACAAATTCAAACAGCATTAGATAAGTTAGATAAAGATACAAATTTAGAATACACACTAGACTCTAAAGATAATTTAGAAGACTTAATTAAATACTTTAGTGATGGTAAAACTGATGCTATCTTCATGAGTAGAAGCTATGAAGATATTGTTAAAGAAGAATATCCTGAAGAACATTCTAAATTAAAACTAATTTATTCATTTGATATTATTAATTATGTTAAAACTGAAACAAGTGGAAAAGATGTAACTAAAGATACATTCACTGTTTATATAAGTGGTATTGATACTTCTGGTAAAGTTGGATCAAAAGCAAGAACAGATGTTAATATTCTATTAACTATTAATCCTAAGACACATCAAATACTTATGATTAATACACCAAGAGATTATTATGTTCCACTTAAAACAAGTGGGAAGAATGATAAACTTACTCACTCAGGTATTTATGGTATCGAAGAAAGTATAGGTACATTAGAAAATTACTATGAAACTAATATTGATTACTATGTAAGAATTAACTTTACTTCATTTATTAAGATAGTTAATTCACTTGGTGGAATTGATGTAGAAGTATCTAAATCATTCTGTGAACAAGACAGTAAGAGAGACTTTGATAATCAAATCTGCTTAAAGAAGGGTAAACAAAAACTTAATGGTGAACAAGCCCTAGCTTATGCAAGACATAGAAAGACACTATCTAATGGTGATATGACTCGTGGTGAAAACCAAATGGAAATCTTAAAAGCGATTATGAATAAAGCAATGAGTCCAGCAATAATCAAAGGCTATAGTGGTCTTATTAATGCACTTTCTGGAAATATTATTACTAATATGTCTAGTGAAACAATGACTGCTTTTGCTAAGAAACAATTATCTAAGAATACTGAATGGACATTCACAAGCCTATCAGCTGAAGGTGAATCACAAACAAAACCATGTTATTCATTAGGTAATGCGAGAGCATCTGTAGTTGTTCCAGATGAAGCAAGTATAGAAAGAATAAAGAATGCTTTAAAGAACATTTATAATGATAAATCTGATTTACTTTATACTGAAGAAACTACTACAACAAGTAGTACAACTACTAAAAGGTAAGTTAACCAAAAAAGGTTGACTTACTTTTTTTATTATGTTATTATTAGTACATAAAGAAAAAGGAGGCACTTTAGAATGGCTGTAAAATTAAGATTAAAAAGAATGGGTTCTAAACAAAAACCATTTTATAGAATTATAGTTGCTGATTCAAGAAGTCCAAGAGACGGAAGATTCATCGCTACAGTTGGTACTTACAATCCATTACTTGCTGATAACAAATATTCTGTTAAAGAAGAAGAAATTATCACTTGGTTAAACAATGGAGCTCAACCTACTGATACAGTAAAAAGCATTTTAACTCAAACTGGTGTTTGGGCTAAGTACAAATCAACTAAAACTGTAAAAGCTGAAAAAACAACTAAGAAAGCTGCAACTAAGAAAACTACTGCTAAAAAAACTACTAAGAAAGAGGCTTAGTTTATGCATGAACAATTAGTAACTTTTACTGAAAACTTAGTTAAATCTTTAGTTAGTGATCCAGAACTTGTAAAAGTTCAAGAATTCCTAGGAGATGAAGGAGTAATCCAACTAGAAATTATGGTTCCTGAAGATGAAATGGGTTCAGTAATTGGTAAGGGTGGAAAAATGGCTAAAGCAATTCGTGTTTTAGTACAAGCTGCTGCTTACAACATGAATATTAAGAGAGTATCTGTTAATATTGATTCATTCTAAGATGAGTATTTACTCATCTTTTTTTTGATACTTGTAGTTAGCACTTAACTATTGACAGTGCTAATTTGAGTGCTATAATTATTTATGTAGACATAAGGAGGATACATTATGAAAAAACAATTTAAGGCGGAATCCAAAAAGTTAATGGATTTAATGATAAACTCAATTTATACAAACAAGGATATTTTCTTAAGAGAAATTATTTCTAATGCAAGTGATGCAATTGATAAACTATATTACAATTCACTTACTGATGAATCTATTCTTTTAAAGAAAAAAGATTATGCTATTAACATTAAAACTGATGTTAATAAAAGAACTATTACTATTAGTGATAATGGTATTGGTATGACTAAAGAAGAGTTAGAAACTAACTTAGGTACAATTGCTAAGTCAGGTTCACTAGACTTTAAAGAGTCTAATGAACATAAAAAGAACATTGATATCATAGGTCAATTTGGTGTTGGTTTCTATTCAGCATTCATGGTTGCTAAAAAAGTTGAAGTTATTTCTAAAAAATATGGAACTGAAGAAACTAATAAATGGGTTTCTGAGGGAATTGATGGGTACTCAATCGAAAGTGCTGATAAAGCTACTAATGGTACTGATATCATTATTACTCTTAAAGATAATACTGAAGATGAACATTATGATGATTTCTTAAATCAAGATACTATTGCTAGATTAGTTAAAATGTATTCTAACTATATTACTTATCCAATTAAGATGAGTATGGTAAAAAGAGATTGGAATAAAGACAAAAAAGAATATGATGAACATACTGAAATAGAAACATTAAATGATATGATTCCATTATGGAAAAAATCTAAATCATCTATTAAAGAAGAAGATTATAATAACTTCTATAAAGGATTATTTAATGATTATGAAACTCCAGCAAGAGTAATTCATACTTCAGCTGAAGGTCTAGTTTCATTTAATTCACTTTTATTTATACCTTCAAATACACCATATGATTTCTATACTAAAGATTATGAAAAAGGATTAAAACTATATTCAAATGGTGTACTTATAATGGATAAGTGCAAAGATCTTTTACCTGATTATTATTCATTTGTTAAAGGTGTTGTAGATACTCCTGATTTATCACTTAATATTTCAAGAGAAATGTTACAACAAGATAGAAGTCTAAAAGTAATAGCTAAGAATATTGAATCAAAGATTAAGAAAGAATTATTAGCACTTCAAAATGATAATAGAGATGAATATGTTAAATTCTTTAAAAACTTTGGTATGAATATTAAGTTTAATATTTATAACGAATTTGGAATGAAGAAAGATGAGTTACAAGATTTACTTATCTATGAATCAAGTAAAGATGAAAAGTTTATTACTTTAAAAGAATATGTTGAAAGAAACAAAGATAAAGAAGAGAAGAATATTTACTATGTATGTGGTGAATCTGTTGAAAAGATTTCTAAACTTCCAATCGTTGAAGAATTTAAAGATAAAGATATCGAAGTTCTTTATTGTACTAACTACATGGATGAATTCGTTATGCAAACTATTCGTGAATATGAAGGACTTAGTGTATTAAATATTACTTCTGATAAAGTAGATTTATCTACTGAAGAAGAAAAAGAAGATTTAAAGAAAAAGAATGAAGAAGCTAAAGACATGTTTAAAGTTATGGCTGATTCATTAAGTGATGTTTCAACAGTTAAGTTTACTAATAAACTTAAGAATCATCCTGTATGTTTAACAAGCGAAGGTGAAGTATCAATTGAAATGGAAAAAGTAATTAATGCTATGCCTACAGATGAACATATTGATGCTAAAAAAGTTCTAGAAATAAATGAATCACATGAGATAGCTAAAAAGATTAAAGAGTTATATGAAACAGATAAAGATGCTCTTAAAGATTACACTAAGATTCTTTATGCTCAAGCCCGTTTAATCGAAGGATTACCAATTGATAATCCTACTGAAATTACAAATTTAATTTGTAATGTGTTATCTAAATAAGGAGATATATGGAAGAAATAGTAAATAATATATTAGAAGAAATGAAAGGAATCTCTTATGGTTGGGTAGAACCAAATGGAGTAAAACATTTTAAATCAAAACAAAATTACTTTAAAGAATTCTATAGAATAATGACTATAGATGAAATTAAAGAATATAAGGTAGGAACCTGTTTTGAAAGTGCAAAGTATGCTGCATACTTACTTAAAGAAAAAGGGCTTAAACCTAGATCATTTATGATTAATTATGATGATCCTAATAAGCTTGCTAAACATACATTCACAGTAGTAAATGATGATGAATATTACTATTGGGTTGAAACTTCATGGGTTAATGACAAAATTAAATTTGATTCACTTGAAGATTTAATTGAAGCAGTTATAAAGAGATATCCAAGAATGTATTTAATTGAAAACTTAAATAGAGATTTAATTCATGTATATGAAATAGATGAATTTTATGATCACATGTCATTAAATGATTTTGTTGAAAAAATTAAAACAAATGAAAAGGTAATAGTTAAATAGCTATTACCTTTTTAGTTAGTAAACATAATAATGATAAGACAATTATTAAACAATTTAGGGACAATTCATCTCCAGTGGAGACTAAAGATTTAGAAATAGTATCTGATTCTTCATCAGTTGGGTGGTTTATTATTATGTCTACTTCAGAATCATTATTTAATATTTTCTCATCGTTTAAATGAATAAGGTTGATTGGAGATTTCTTATAGTCATGATTACTATGAATTACAGTTTCGACTAGGGTATATCCATCTTTTCCTTTGGCTTGTACTAACAAATAATCACCAAGTTTAAGATGTAAATCAAATTTACCATCTTTATCAGTTGTATAAGTTCTAATTAAATTTCCTTTATCATCGTTAAGTTCGAATATGGCATTTTCTTCAGGAAATTCATTATCATAAGTTTTATAAATAGTATAGTTATTATAAATAGGGTCGATATAAAAGTTTTTAACAATCTCACTATTAATGTAATTAGAGAAAGTATATTCTTTATCATTTAACACATAATTATCAGGAACACTCTCAAGATAATATTTATGATTAGAAGTGTCATTGAATGTATAAGTTGAATTACATGGAATAGAGTTACCATCAACATTAACTGAACACTCATTAATTATTTCTTTATTTTCAGAATCTTTAACAAATACTGTTAGTTTAACGGGTTTAATATCTAGTTCTATTGATTGATTTAACTCTGGTATATTACCAGCCATAAGTAAACTTTGATTATCACCATCAGTGAATATCTTATAGTTTTCATTATATTCTTTTTTCTTATTAAAAAATATTGTTTTCTTTCCAACTTTATCGAAAGTAATACTAAATGTATTATTACTATTTATAGATACATCCGTAGAAGTATAATTTATTAGTGTCTTAGATTTATCTTCAAAATTAATTATATTACCAATATGTAAATCTTGTTCAGTTACTAAATTAAGCTTCTTAGAATGTTCATTTATTTTACTTTCGATATTCTTAATATAAAAAGTTAAATCTAATATTTCACCTTCACCAAATAGTTTAGTGGAATATACAGGATAACTACCAGTTAATTCTTTCCATATAATACTTTGAGTAGCTAGACTATATCTATGATCTATATTATTACCATAAAGATAACCATAATGAGCAGCAAGTAGTATTCTAATCTTATTTTCACTAGTCATATTATAATTATTATCTAGACTATATGTATTTCCTAACTTCTTACCAGGTTCAATACAATAGACTGGATTGTTATTTATATAATAGGAAACTGCTTTATCAGAAAACTGTGTACCATCACTATTGTATCTTGTGTAGTAATAATCACTATTAACTTTTACAACGTTATATGCATATACCTTTGTTATAGATAAAAAACATACAACAAAAGAAAATATTACAATAACAATTTTTTTCATTAATCCTCCTTTCCAGTTACTATGATTGCACATTCCGATGTCGTTTTTTTAGACTTTGTGTCGAAAACTAAAAAAATATGTTAAAATATTTATGAGGTAATAATATGAAATACTTAGTTGTATCAGATATTCATGGTGTAAAAGCCTATATAAGTGAGTTAGAAAGAATAATAAAAATAGAGTCTCCAGATAAAATAGTAATCCTTGGAGATATACTTAGTAATACTAGTGATGATTATTTCTTAGCAGAACTTCTTAATTTATATAAAGATAAAATAATTGGTATCAGAGGTAATAATGATACTTACTATACTGAAAAACTTTTAGACTTTGATTTAAATGATTATCATATAGAAAGAATAAACAATAAAAACTTTTTCTTTACTCATGGACATCTTTTATATTCATTTGATTTAAATAATGTAGACATTATTATCATGGGTCATACTCATGAATCAGGTGAATATGATTTCAATGGAATTAAAATAGTTAATCCTGGTTCAATTGCACTTCCAAGAGATTTTAGACATACATATATGATTATTAGTGATAAAATATATATAAAGGATTTAGATCAAAACATATTAAAGGAGGTATCAATATGAGAAATAATGAAAAAAAGGAATTTTTTCTAACACTTGAAAAAGAGTATGATGAAGTAACTCTTCAAGAACTTACAAATATCGTAGAAAAAATAGAAAAAGAAAAATTAAAATATAAGGAATCTTATGGTTTATTAAAATCAAGAAAAGTAAGAGAAATATATGCTTGTTTAGGAATGGCTTATTATAAAGGTTATGATTATGCTATGAATAGAATACTTCCTGTCGAAGCCTTATTTGTTAAACAAGAATTATTAAAATTTAGAGATTCAATCAGAGAAAATACAGTTAGAGATTTTGTAAAAGACTATGATGATGAAGATTTTAAATTCTTAGAAACTTTAGTTTTTGAAGATGATAAAATTTTAAATTATGAACAAAAATTTTTATATATAAATGAATTAAGATATTTAAATGGTGAAATAGAATGTGCTATTCCAAAAATAGATGTAAGAAAGAAAGACATACCAAGACAAAGACAAAGAAAAAGAAAAAAAGAAATACCTCAACTTGAAGAGGAATAGTGTATATGATATTCTTTATTTAGGAGTGATAAATTATGGAAATTTTAATGGCATTCGCAGTAGTATTTTTATTTGTAATGTTATTCTCATTTGTATTAGCAATCATTGGAATTATTGCTTTATACAAAACTTTTGAAAAAGCAGGTGTGGAAGGATGGAAAGCAATTATTCCTTTCTATAACTATTATGTAATGACTAAGGATGTAGCTAAGATTGAAGAATTCTGGTTCTTCTTACTTTTATTAGCAATAGTTCCTGTCATTGGACAATTAATCGCAGCTGTAGCAATGTTTAACATTCACTATTCAGTAGTAAGAAGATTTAGTGAAGCTTCAGACATCAGAGTTTTAGGAACAATATTCTTTCCAATTTATGTATTATTCTCAGGCTTTGGTAATTTAAAATATGATAATAGTGAAATGAGTAGAAATGGATTCTTCCAAGATTCTACAATTGATAATATCAGAGGTGGAAGTGGAAAGTATACAGGATCTACTAATTCAACTAGTAGTTCAAGTTCTACAAGCTCTAAGTTCTGCAAAAACTGTGGAAACAAAGTAAATGAGAACGATAAGTTTTGTCAAAGCTGTGGAAATAAATTATAATTAACTCGTAATAACGAGTTTTTTTATTAAGAAGGTGTATTTATGAAAGTCTTATTAACAGGTTCATCAAGTGGGTTAGGAGTAAACTTAGCTAAAAGATTACTTGAAGAAGGTAACTTCGTAATTCTTCATTATAATAATCATTCAGATGAGATAAATAAATTACATGAAGAGTATCCTAATTCATTAATGTATAAATGTGATTTATCAAGCGAAGCTGAAGTTCATCAAATGTATTTAGATCTTAAAGATAAAGAAATAGATTGCATTATTAATAACGCTGCAATTGAAATTAATTCTAATCTTGAAGAGAAAACATATAAGTCATTCATAGATGTATATAAAGTAAACTTAATAGCACCTTTTATGATAATTAGATATTTTGCACCATTAATGAAAACAGGTTCAATAATAAACATATCAAGTGATAACGCAATTGATTCATATGATGAAATATCAAGTGAATATGATTGTTCTAAAGTATCTCTTAATTTAATAACAAAGATCTATGCAGATAAATATAAAAACTTAAGAATAAATGCAATATGTTTTGGTTGGTTAGATACTAAGATGAATAACTTTGATGAAGATATAAAAAAATTAATTGATTTTGTACCTATGGATAAAGCAGTCGAAGAAATAATGAATTCAATGGTTACAAAAAAATCAGGTACAATAAATATAGTAAGTAAGTAATGGTGATTTAACATGATGAGTAAAGAATATTATTTAAATGAGTTAAAAGTAAGACTTTATGAAGAAGTAGGGTATTACATACAACTTAAAAAAGATTATGAAGCTAAAAAGACAAGCGTAGATTGTTTATATGATTTAGATAGTTTATTATCTGATTATAATATTTATGATATCTATGACAATAGATTTCAAGTTAGTGCACTTCTTGAATATATTTTTGATAAAGAAGCCTTTGAACAAATAAATGATAAATTTAATGAAGTACTTTATTCAAATTTTAATAACTCGGGATATCCAACATTACCTGATGAAGAAATTTATAGAAAACTATTAGTAATCAGAGATGTAATATATGATGAATATTTAAAAGAAAAAAGAGAAGTTAAAAAATCAGAAAATGAAGTTGTTAAAGGTGAATACTTAATTAAAAAGTTCAAATATATTCATTCTTGTTTAAAAGAAGGTAGAGAACTTAAAGGTAATTCTATCTCAGTTATTAAACAATTTATGGAAGAAAAGTCTTATTCACCTCAAAAACAAATCTTAGTTCTTGAAGCAATCAAAGGACATAATATTAAAGCACATAATCATTTAACTGAGGTTCCTAGATCATATATTGAAAAGATGATTAATACTTACTTAAGAAAATTTGAAATTCCTGAAGAAGTAGAAAATCAATATAGTAAAGAGTGTTTTCCAAAAGCTATTTCTTATTATAAAATAATTCATGAAATTGATTCAAATGAAATAAATGCCTATTTAGAATATCTACCTAAGGCGGAAAAAGATTCTGATGTAGAAATGTTTAAATACATTTATTTAAGTTTTATGAATTTAATAATTGATGATATCCATGAATCAATCAGAGATATAAGTGATTTAGAAATATATAATGATTCTGATTATGTTACAATCGCTATCGAAGATTACAAAAATAATTTAAAGAAATATATTACAGTATTCAATTACTTTAAACAAGAGTTATCTAAACTTCATGAAGATATTAAAGAATATGAAGAAAAAGAAGAACTTGATGAACAAGAAAATAATGAATATGTTAATAGACTTGTTTATTTAAAATCTAATGGAGTATCTACTTTAGAAAAAGATTTAAAGGATATAAATAGAGAATATTATGATAGAGTATATTCATTACTTGAAAGAAAGAAATTAGGAACACTTACTTCAAGAAAAGATAGAGTTATGAAATCTACTAATGATAAACTTGCAGGTTTTGGAAAACTTGAAGAAGATCAAGTTCGTATTATGTACAAGCCACTTGGAAATAACATTTATTTAATTATTGGTGGATTTGTTAAAAAGGCAACTAAGGATTTAACTGGTTATTTAGCACTTGCTAATGAATACAATAGTGTAGAACTTCCTCCGATTGAAGAAATGCTTGAAGAAGCACCTGCACTCGAGGAAAGTTTACTTACATATATAAATTCTAACAAAAGAAGACAAGATCGTTAAAACTTGTCTTTTTTAAATTTTTAATTATAATAATCCAATAAGAAAAGAGGTGATATGATGACTTTTTCAGATAAAGATAATACTCAAGTTTCTAAACTAAATAAGAATGAATTAATAGAGTATAAAGAAGCATTAAGTGAATACTTTATTGATTATAGAGATACTTTAAAGTTAGATGAAAGAATTCAATTTGGTATAGAAATAGAATATGATAAATTTCCTAAAGAAAGAGTGGATGATTTTATAGCAATAAGATATCCAAAATGGGAATCTAAGTTTGAGACATCTTTACATTATGGAGGAGAAGTTACATCACCAATACTTAATGATAATAAGGATTCATGGGAATCAATCAGAGAAGTTTGTGATTTTTTAAGAATTGCTGGTGCACAAGAAAGTGAAGAAGCAGGTGCTCACATTCATGTTGGTGCAGATATCATGGGAATAAATATTTATAGATGGATTAAGTTAGTTAAATTAATTTTAGCCTACGAAAATATTTTATATAGATATTCAGCAGGAGAATATACTCGTTTAAGAGATAACTTTAATTCAGTTTGTTATCCTTTTGCTTTAGATTTATTAGAGGATTATAACTGTATTAAACATTTAGGTGTATCTAATAATGTTGTATATAAGTTATTAAATAAATCTAGATTCCAATCTATTAATTTTAAAAATGTAGAACAAAATAACATAACAGATAGAATGAGAAAGAATACAATTGAATTTAGATTTCCTAATGCAACACTAGAACCAATTATATGGCAAAATAATACAAATACATTTGTTAGATTTTTACTAGCAACAAGAAAAGAATTAGATGAAGAATATATAGAGTATAGAATGAATTGTTTAGGTGATCACTTCGATAATGGTTTCTATGATTATATTGATGAAGAAGGAGCACTTCATTTTGCTGATCAAATATTTGATAATGATTTGGATAAAGCAGCATTCTTAAGACAATACTATAAAGACTTTTCTAACATCGATCCTTACACACAATATAAATTAACAAAAAGATTTATTAACAACTAAAAAAGAATACTTAGTATCCTTTTTTTTATGGTATAATTTTCTTGTATTGTGGAGGGTGTATAAATGAAATATGATTTAATCGTAGTTGGAATGGGTCCAAGTGCAGCTTTCCTTGCATATGAACTTATTCAACTTGGAAATAAAAAAAATGTTCTTTTAATTGATCAAGGAAAAAATATTAAAAATAGATCTTGTCCAATTGAAAAAACTGGTAAATGTATGAAATGCAAACCATTTTGTAACATCACTTGTGGATTCAGTGGAGCTGGTGCATTTAGTGACGGAAAGCTTCTTTCATATCATATGTCTAGCTTAGGTAATTCTAATGATATGTATCTAGGTGGAAATGGTGGAGGTTATATTAAAGAATACCTAACTGAAGAGGAAATCAAAGATTTACTTGTCTATACAGATAATGTATATCTTGATTTTGGAGCAGATACTCATCTTGAAGGATTAGAATATAAAGATGAAATTAAAAAACTTCAAGAAAAAGCTGCTGAACAAGACTTAAGTTTAGTATCTTGTCCTATTAGACATTTAGGAACAGAAAAAGCTCATATTTTATATACAAAGATTCAAGATTATCTTGAAGAAAACAATATAAACATGATGTATGAGACTGAAGTAAAAGATTTAATTACTGATGGAGATTCTATCAAGGGTGTAGTTATTAAACATAATTCATCTACAGAAACTGAAGAAGTATATGCTGATGAAGTTGTACTTGCTGTTGGTAGAAAAGGAGCTTCATGGTTAAGTAATATGTGTAAGGTTCATAACATTAACACTAAGATTGGTGCAGTTGATATTGGCATTCGTTATGAGTTACCAGATAGTGTTATGAAAGATATTAATAAATACATGTATGAAGGAAAGTTCATTGGAAGACTTAAACCATATGAGGATAAAGTAAGAACATTCTGTCAAAACCCAAGTGGATTTGTAGCAGCAGAAGTTTATGATAATGGTTTAACTTTAGTTAATGGACATTCATATAAAGATAAAAAGAGTACTAATACAAATTTAGCTATATTAGTAACTCATCATTTTACAACACCATTTGATAAGCCAATTGAATTTGGTGAAAATGTTGCAAGAAACTTAAATAGTTTAGCTAATGGTCATGTAATGGTACAAAGACTTGGAGATATTAAAAGAGGTGGAAGAAGTCACGAACATTCACTTACTAATAACTCAGTTGTACCTACACTTAAAGATGCAGTTGCTGGTGACCTAACTTATAGTGTTGGCTATAGAACAATGACTGATATACTTACATTTATAAATGCAGTTGATAAAGTAGTTCCAGGATTTGCTGGAGATGATAATCTACTTTATGGACCTGAAATAAAATTCTATAGTAATGAAATAAAATTAGATAAAAACTTCGAAACAAATATTAAGGGGCTATATTCAATAGGAGATGGAGGAGGACTAACAACAGGTTTAATGATGGCTTCAGCTTCCGGAGTTAAGCTTGCAAGAATTATAAGTCAAAAGTAAGATGATAGTATATAGATATTGTTCAAATGAAGAAGAATATAAAGAAATTATAAAAAGATTGGTTAAACATGGATGTTAATAAAAAACTAGAAAGTTTAAGTAAATCAAAATTCAGATCATCATTTCATTTAAATAAGAAGTTAATTTCTTATATAGATGAAAAAGGAATGGATACTGTAAAAAGACATACCGTAGATTTTATTACAACTCACTTAAGTGATGCGAATCCTTTAAATGATGGAAAACAAACTCCTATGAAGGGACACCCTACATTCATAGCAATGCATGCATGTGCTTGTTGCTGCAGATCTTGTCTATATAAATGGCATGGAATTGAAAAAGGAAAAGCATTAACTTCTGATGAAAAGAATTATATTTATAAATTATTAATTACATGGATAAAGAAAGAATATGAATCTAAAAGAACTTTTTAAGTTCTTTTTTCTTTATCTAAAAATAATGTTATAATAATTTCAAGGTAGGGTGAGAATATGATTAAGAGTAAGGATTATTTAATTAATACAACACATGATAAGGCTAAAATAATATATCCAGATTCAAATTTAAAATATGAATATAATGATATATCAGAGATTGATAAAATAACTTTCAATTTAACTGAAGAAAAATTAAAGAAAGAGTTAAAAGAAAGTAATGGAAAACTTCTTAGAGGACCAGTCTTTATATATGAAAAACCAATTAATAGAAATATAGGTAATATGTATAAAGTGTTTGTAAATGAAACTACTTCTAAGAGTGAAAAATATCTAGCAGATTTTGAGAAATATATAGATGAAAGAATGGCTAGAGTTAAAGCTAAAAGTACTGATAAAGATGTTCATCTTCAACTTGCAGAAACAGAAATTTTCTATCAATACATTGAAGAAATGCTTGATGAGGTAATCAGAGCATTTATTGATGGAGCTGTTCCTGTTTACGAAATGATTAGTGTAAGATCATTGATGCCAAATGATATTGCTACTCACATAGTAAGAGTAAAGAATGATTACAAATCATTTAATGTAGATGAAAAGAAAAAAGAATTAAGACATATTGGAAGATCACTAAGTGGATACAAAGCACTTAGAAATTTCTTAATGGAATATATTAAATTTAAAAATGATGAATATGGTGGATTAAATAGAACATTATTTAACTATGCAGGTAGAACTATCAAAGGTAAATATTATCCAACTGAAAAAATAATGAATCAATTAAATGAAGAAATTAAGGAGAAAAAATTAAAATGAATTTAAATTTTTTAAAAGATAATCTAAAAGATTATGTATGTCCTGTTTCTAGAAAAGAATATTTAGAATATTTACTTAATCTAGAAATAACTCCATTTAGTAATATTAAAGAATTAAATAATTTAGAAATGAATAAACTAGAAGCAGAAATACTTAAATATAATTTAACAACTAAAGCCATTAATTCTATAAGTAGAAATTTACCAGATTATACTAAATTAGTTATTAATAATTTTAGAAGTTTTGATTTAGAAGTAGGTCTTAATAGTTCATGGCAAATAGTTAATATGAATATCGGAGAAACAGGAAGTAAAATTACTTTCTATGATAGAAGTACACTTCTTAAAGATAATTTTGATTTAAATAATAAGTTAGATGAACTTGAAGAAGAATATTATCATAACTATGGTGTTTATTATGATCGATTAAAAGGAACACCTGAAGAAGTAGAATTAGGAACTAAAATCGAAGATCTTAAAAACAGAATATATGATTTAACTATGATGGTAAAAGATAAAGAAATATTTACTCTAGATAAAGCTTTAAGACAAGATTTATTACTTCCTGATGAAGAAAAAGAATTAATACATAGTGATGAAACATATAATACTTATAGTACTACTAATAATAGAAATATTAGGGTATATAAGAAAATTATTAGAAAAGATAACTATCTGTAAAGAAACATGACAAAGACAAGTAATCTTGTCTTTTTTTATTTTTTTATTTTATAATTAATATAGGTGAGTGAGTTTATGAGAAAAGTGAATAAGAGAAAAAAGAAAAAATTTAGTTTAAAGAAATGGTTAAAAGGATTCACACTTGTTGAACTATTAGCAGTCATAGTAATCCTTGCAATCATTATGATTATAGCTATTCCAAATGTATTAAATGTAATGGAACAAACTAAGAAAAAATCATTCGGTGAATATATATTAAAAGTATCAAAAGCAACCGAAGATAAATATATGAAGGAACAACTAACTACAGGTAATAGTAATATATGTTTAATATATGATATTACAAAAGATTTAGATTTACCATCAACTGGTGATTATAAGGGATATACAATAGTTAATACTGATAATAATGATCATATTATTTATATAACTTTGTATGATAAAGATTACATGGTATATGGTCTTAAGAATACTCAAATTGATTCAGTTGATATCAAAAAATTCACAAATGAAGATGATGCAGGTCTAACTAAAGAAAACCTTGCAGGTGTAGCAAAATGTTCTACATTTACTTATAAAGAAAAAACAACAATCGAAGAGAGTAAAACCGGTACTGCTTCAAGTAACCCAACTAATAGTCAACCTAAGGGCTTATTAACAGGTACTAAAAGAGGTAAGAATAATTGGGTTGGAGTTTATAATAATGGTGATTTGGTAGGATGCTACAGTCTTGTATCAAAATATATCGGAGATCCTAAAAACAATCTTATATTATCTCAATATGGTGGAACAGAAGAAAACTATTGTACAACTGCAACAAGCACTGATCCTAACGTATGTGAACAAGGTAAGTCTACAGTTTGTTGTACTGGAAATCAAGGTGATAAAGTATATAATGCCTTAACATTTAGTGAATCTCCTACATATCCAAAAAGCTGTGGCATTATTTATGCTAAAGTTAATCCAACAGTAGATCCTGACTTCTATTTATTTATGCAAACTTCTTTAAAATATGGTGGAGGAGAACTTCCAGCAAATGGAGTATATGAAGAATAACTTTACGTTATTCTTTTTTTATTCATAATATTACTTGAGTAAAAATATTTAAAACTTTATACTTATATTAAGAGGTAGGTTTATATGCAAAAAGTAAGTAAGAAGAAAAAGAAAAAGTTTAATTTTAAAGAATGGATCAAAGGATTTACATTAGTTGAATTATTAGCAGTAATAGTAATTCTTGCAATCATAATGATAATAGCAATTCCAAATGTATTAAATGTAATGGAACAATCAAAGAAAAAATCATTTATTACATTTGCTCAAAAGATTAATAAACAAGTTCAAGAAAAATACTTACAAGATAGTATGACTAAGAGTTATCCAATAAGTAGTGGATATAATTACATAACTTATAATATAGATGAGTTAGGCATTTCAAGCGTAGGTAATTATCGTGGAATTGCAAGTATACTAATAGATACAAGAGGTTCTGAAGAATCATTCTTTGTTCAAATATTTCTTGCTGATGATGACTATTATATTTCCTACGATGCCAAAAAAGAATTTGGGGCTGCTAATTTAGATGTTGCATCTTTATCAAAAACATCTGAAATAGAATCTCAATTTGTAGCTTCTGGTATGACAAATTTCAAAGTTAAAAATTTTGCCAATAAAGAACTATTTAAAAATGTACTAGATAATTTCGGATGTAATACAATTGATGTGCATTTAATAGATGGAGTAACAACTAATGAACTAATAAGCATTCCAAATCACTCATCTAATTTTTCAGGAGATACATGTACTGGTAATGATTTTCAAAATGCTATGGTGTTAGCACTTACAAAATCATATACAGACTCATTATAAAAGAATAACTTTACGTTATTCTTTTTTTTATTAATAAAATTACTTGAGTAAAACTTTTTAAAACTTTATACTTAAAATAAGAGGTAGGTTTATATGAAAAAAGTAAGTAAGAAGAAAAAGAAAAAGTTTATTTTTAAAGAATGGATCAAAGGATTTACATTAGTTGAATTACTAGCAGTAATAGTAATTCTTGCAATCATAATGATAATAGCAATTCCAAATGTATTAAATGTAATGGAACAATCAAAGAAAAAATCATTTATTACATTTGCTCAAAAGATTAATAAACAAGTTCAAGAAAAATACTTACAAGATAGTATGACTAAGAGTTATCCATTAAAAAATGGAACTAATTACATAATTTATAATATAGATGAGTTAGGCATTTCAAGCGTAGGTAATTATCATGGATGTGCAAGTATACTAATAAATACAAGAAATTCTGAAGAATCATTTTATGTTCAAATATTTCTTGCTGATGATGACTATTATCTTATTTATGATGCAAATAAAGACTTTGGGTCTGCTGATTTAGATGTTGCATCTATATCAAAAACATCTGAAGTAGAATCTCAACTTTTAGCTTCAGGTATGACAGATTTCAAAATTAAAAATTTTGCTAATAAAGAATTATTTAAAATTGGACTAGAAAATTACGGATGTAATACAGTTGATCTGCATTTAATAGATGGAGTAACAACTAATGAACTAACAAGTATTCCTAATCACTCATCTAATTATTCAGGCGATACATGTACTGGTAATGATTTTCAAAAAGCTCTGTTGTTAGGATTTACAAAATTATATACTGATTCATTATAAAAGAATAACTTAGGTTATTCTTTTTTTAGTTGTATTGTATAATTTACTCATTTTCAGTATAATTATATTTGTAGAATAATGGAGTAAAGAAGGGTGATTATGAATACTAATGCAACAATACTTGTTATCAGTTTTATATTTATTTTCATAACATCAGTTCTTTATTTCACTAAGAAAAAAGTCCTAGATAAAGAGAATGTATTTTTATCTATTCTTTTAATAATAAGTCTTTTCTGTTTAGGTTTTGAATACTTAAACATTACTTTTATAAATAGTAATACAATTGGATTTCCATCGATTATCCATAATACATATGAAATATTTTTAATAATATGGATTACTATATTTTTCTTATATTATATAACTTTAATAATACCTTCGGATGATAAAAAATCATTATCTACGATACTGGTAGAAACAGGGGTTTTATTCATTTATCTTTTAGCAGTAGCAGTAATAATTACTTTAATTCCATCTAATTTAGTGATGGGTAAAGAATTGTTCTATGAGTCAGGAAAAAGAATATTCTTTATTATATTTATAGTATGTTTTTATATGTTATATCTAGATATAAATATATTCTTAAATAAAGATAAGAATATAAGAAAATTACTTCCATTAATAACTTTTCAATTGCTATTTTTCTCTGGAATAATAGTTAGAAAATATGTATTATCTCCAGAGCAAATAATGCCATCATTTGTTATTTCGCTTGTAGTACTTATTATGACTAATACAATTGAAAATCAAGATTTAAAATTTATTACTGAGTTATCAGTAGCCAAACAAGAAACTGAAAAAGCTACTCGAGCTAAATCAGACTTCTTATCAAGTATGTCACATGAAATAAGAACTCCTTTGAATGCAATCATAGGATTATCAGAAGTCATTGCTGAAGAAGATGTAAGTGATTCAGTTAGAAAAGAACTTAAAGATATTAATTATGCTTCTCAAACTCTTCTAGAAATCGTGGGAAACATCCTAGATATCAACAAAATTGAATCTAATAAGATAGAAATTCAAAATATGAATTATTATCCAAATGAAATAGTTAATGAACTTCTTAAGATGAATAAAGTAAGAATCGGAGATAAAGATATTAAGTTAGAATCTCATATCTCACCAGATGTTCCTTATGAACTTGTTGGTGATAAAATTCATATTAAACAAATTATTAATAATCTTTTAAGTAATGCTATTAAATATACTGATAAAGGATCAGTATCACTTAACTTATTTGCTAAGAATGATGGCTTTGTATGTCACTTAATTATTCAAGTCGTAGATACGGGTAAGGGAATTAAGATTAGTGATTATAATAAATTATTTAATAAGTTTGAAAGATTAGATACAGAGATTAATTCTACAATCGAAGGTTCTGGTTTAGGACTTGCAATTACAAAAAGATTAGTTCAACTTCTTAATGGATCGATCAGAGTAAAAAGTACTTTTGGAGAAGGTTCTATCTTTGAAGTAGAAATACCTCAATCAATAAGTATGATGATTAATCCAAAACAAGTTGAATTAGAATATAGAATTGAGCAAATTGAATCAGGTGAATATGAACTTAATAAAGCTTCAATTAAGAAAATACTTCTTTGTGATGATTCTCAAATCAATTTAAGAATTGCAACATCACATTTAAAAGGAGAATTTTTAAAAATAGATACTTGTTTATCTGGTAGAGATGCTATTGAATTAGCTCGTAAGAATCATTATGATTTAATCTTCTTAGATTTAAAAATGCCTAACATGGATGGATTTAAAACTTTAGATGAACTAAAACGAATCAAAGGATTTAATACACCAGTAATTGCATTCACAGCAGTCGAAGAAGATGTAGAATCAACTTGTTTAAATGCAGGCTTCTCAGGATTCTTGATTAAACCATTCTCTAAAGAACAAATAGTTAATAAAGTAAATGAATATACTAGTAACTATAAAGAACTTAGAAATAATTTCAAAACTGAAACTATTGAAAAAGAAGATGAAGGTTTAACTAATAAAAAAGAGTCAGTAGAAATAGAACCACTTAAACCAGTCGTAGATATTAAACCACAAGTTATTAATGATACACCTGTAGTTCAAATACCAAAATCTACACCTAATGAAAGCACTATTCAACCAAGTATTAATTTTGATAAGAAAGAGTAAAACTGTTATAAAAAAATAAAAGTTTTACTTTTTTTGTTTTATAATATATATGTGATATTATGAAAAATAAAGGCTCAAGTATAATAATTTTATTTTTATGTATATTATTAATTATATGCATTTATATATTTATAAATAGTGAATCTTCATTAGGAAGTAGTGATACAACAACTACAACTACAACTGTAACTACTACAAGTGAGACAATTTATAATAATGATTCAATTCCGGATTATACAGGTAGTGCATATATTGCAATAAATGAAAATAAACCAAACTTTATTGATAGTGATTATAGTACAACTTCATTTGAAACTTATAGTCCTTTAGATAGCTTAGGCAGATGTGGAGTTGCTTATGCAAACATCGGTGTTGATTTAATGCCAACTGAAAAAAGAGGTAGTATATCAAATGTTAAACCATCAGGATGGCAATCAGTTAAATATGATAATGTTCCTGGTAAATATTTATATAATAGATGTCATTTAATTGGTTATCAATTAACCGGAGAAAATGATAATGAAAAGAATTTAATTACTTGTACTAGATTTATGAATGCTTCTACGATGTTATATTTTGAAGACTTAACTGCAGATTATATTAAGAAAACAAATAATCATGTATTGTATAGAGTAACACCTGTATATACAGATGATGATTTAGTAGCTAAAGGAGTTCAAATGGAAATATCTTCAGTGGAAGATAAATGTTCATCTCTTTGCTATAATGTATTTGTATATAATGTTCAAGATGGAATAAAAATAGATTATAAAACAGGTTTATCTGAAAGGAGTTAATTATGATTAAATATATCGATATTATAGCTATTATTTTATTTGTTCTTTATTCTTTAATTTTCTTTAAAATGAACAAAAAGAAAAAGAATAAAAAGAAAGGTTTAGTTAAATATATTAAAGTAATATTAGTATTCCTAATTATTATTGGAATGATTCATGTTCTTGCATCAATCGGTCATAAAGAAAATAAGGAAGAAGGTAAAACTACTACAACTACAAACGAAGTAGTAACTAATGATATTGAAGAGTCAACTACAACTGAAGTAACTATAACTTCAACTACAACAACTGCAAGAAATACAAGTGGTACTTTTGCCAAGATTAATCATGACTTAAGTGGGTCCGAAGATAGAGGTAAAACATCTAAAGGATATTCTATTCAAGTTAAGAATGGAATTACTTATATTGATGGATATATGGTAGCTAATAAAACATATTCTTTACCTTCATCATTTAATCCTGGAAAACTAGATTCAGTTGTTTCTAGTGCAGCAGATAAAATGTTTGCAGCTGCTAAAAGTGAAAAGGGTTATAAGATGTGGGCACAATCAGGATTCAGATCTTATTCAACTCAAGAAAGTATTTATAATAGATATGTAAGTAATGATGGTAAAGCTAATGCTGATACTTATTCAGCTCGTCCTGGTAATAGTGAACATCAAACAGGTTTAGCATTTGACGTATGTAGTGATGATAAACCATGTATAACAAGTGGCTTTAATTCAACTCCTCAAGCTAAATGGTTAAGTGAAAACGCTTGGAAATATGGATTTATCTTAAGATATGTTGAAGGAAAAACTGATGAAACAGGTTATAAATATGAATCATGGCATTTTAGATATGTTGGTTCTGAGCTTGCTGAAAAACTATATAATAATGGTAACTGGATAACAATGGAAAGCTATTTTGGATTTGATTCCAAATATAAGGACTAGGGGAATAACATATGAAGATAATATCATGGAATGTCGCAGGATTCAGAGCAGTTTTAAAAAAAGGATTTGATGATTTCTTTAAAGAAAGTAATGCAGATGTATATTGCTTACAAGAATCTAAAGTAGAACTTGATCAATTTAATTACAAACCTGAAGGATATGAAATGTATTTAAATCCAGCAGATAAAAAAGGTTATTCAGGAACACTAGTTTTTACTAAAGTAAAACCATTAAATGTAACATATGGTATGGGAATTGATGAACATGACCATGAAGGAAGAATAATTACTTTAGAGTTTAAAGATTACTATCTTATTAATATGTATGTACCAAATGTTAAAAGAGATCTTTCTCGTTTAGATTATAGAATGACTTGGGAAGATGATTTTAAAAAGTATGTAAAATCTTTAGAAAAAAAGAAACCAGTAGTTATATGTGGTGACTTTAATGTTGCTCATACTGAAGCAGATATTAAAAATGCAAAAGCAAACATTGGTAATGCTGGATTTACTTATGAAGAAAGAGATAAATTTACTGAACTTTTAGACTCAGGCTTAATAGATACATGGAGATTCTTTAATAAAGATGTAAGTGATAAATTTACTTGGTGGTCTTACATGGGACATGCAAGAGAAAACAACACAGGATGGAGAATAGATTACTTTCTTATTTCAAAAGATTATATTAAAAAAGTTAAATCTTCTTTAATTCATGATGAAGTCTTAGGAAGCGATCACTGTCCAATTGAGATAAATATAGAAATGGAGTAAATATGTTAATAATAATCTTAGTACTTTTAATAGTATTATGTGTTCTATTACTTGTTTTATATGTAGCACTTTTAAGATTTGTTAAATCAATTGGATTTAATACACTAAAAGAATTCATAGATGAAATTAAAAAGGGAATGAGAAGTGATAAAGATATCTATTCATCTCCTAAGAACTTAAGTGATATGACAAAACTATTAGAACCATTAATTCAAAATGATTTTCCTACATTTAATAAAGAACAATTATTTACATTAACTAAAGCTAATATTAACGAAATCTTAGATGCAATCGAATCTAAAAATATAGATAAAGTCAAAGATAAATCTTTAGTATTTGTTAGACATAAAGTTGAAGATGAAATTAATAAACTTACTGAATTAGGTAAAAATGTATCATATATAAATGTTAAGTTTAATAAATGTGCAATCTCTACTTATTCATCTCCAGGTGGAGTAGCTAAAGTAACAGTAGTTACATCATTAAGTTACTACTATGATTCTACAGATGAAAAAGAAAAGAAATATAAAGACGTAAGAAAAGAAACAAGATATAAACTAGAATATGTATACATATATGATGAAAATAAAATTCCTGAAGGAGTAGACATGGATAAAATTAATTGCCCAAACTGTGGTGCTCCAGTTGATTTCTTTGGTAAAGGAAAATGTTCATATTGTAATACTTATGTTACACCAATTAATATTAAGAACTGGAGTGTATTAAACTATGAAGAATATTAAAATATTAGTACTTATATTCACAATTATATTATTATGTGGATGTACAAAAGAAGAAGAAAACAAATTAGTTAAATATCTAACAAGTATTAATTATGATTGTTTAAAGAATGTTTGTGCTTATGAATCTACTGAAAGTAATGTTAAAGTAAAAAGTGTATTTGATATTGATAATCACTTATATAAAAAAGAAACAACATTTTCTTCTAATCAATCAAGTACATTAGAGTATGATTGGTCCATAAATGAAGTAGATTATAATTATAAAGTCTTAGATGATGATTTTGATGTAACTTATAATTTAGATACTAAAGAATATGATTGTGTTTCAAATAGTGATAACGACACTTATGAAAAAGCTCAATGTAAACACTTAAAAGAAGACATCGAAGAAGAAGTAGAAATATTTAATTCTATAATTGATGCTTCTGGAGAAAAGATTAAATAATGTAAACAAGAATTATTTAATCTTTTTTTATGATTAAATAAAGTATATACTTATAAAGTAAAGTAGGGTTAATATGAAAAAAGAAAAAGAAACTAAAGTTACATACTCAGGATTATATGTATTACTTATTCTAATAAATATAACTTGTTTAATAGTATCTAATATAATCGTAGTTAAAACAGTTCAAGTATTTGGACTTATATTTGCAGCTGCTAATATGATATATCCAATTACATATATACTTGATGATGTATTTACTGAAGTATATGGATTTAAGAAAGCAAGATTTGTTACTTGGATGAGTTTTCTATGTAATTTAATAGTAGTTATATTTTTTACAATTACAATTGCACTTCCAGCATCAAGTGAATTTAAATATCAAACTGATTTAGTAAATATCTTAGGAAATACTCCAAGAGTATTATGTGCATCATTCTTATCATTTGTCGCAGGTTCATTATCAAATGCAATTGTATTATCAAAGTTAAAACTTGTTACTAAAGGTAAATTCTTATTTATAAGAACAATTGCATCTACGCTTGTTGGAGAAGCACTAGATTGTATAATCTTCTTCCCATTTGCTATGTATGGTACTATTTCAAATGATGCTTTATTTCATGTAATGATTAATGCATTCTTCTTTAAAGTAGGATTAGAAATATTATTTACTCCGATAACATACTTAGTTGTTAATAAAGTTAAAAAATATGAAGGAATAGATACATTCGATCATGATGAAGAGTATCATTTAATATAAAAAGAAATCTCTAAGGATTTCTTTTTAAATGATTAAAATTAAAGAAAAATATAATATATATAATAGCATCATAATTATTCCATTTACTCTTGTAATAGTTCTATCAAAATAACTAAATACAAATAATAATCCAGCAGATAATAGAGACATTGCTATATCAAGTATATTAACTGTGATATGCATTACATTACCATAAATGAGAATTGGAATACCAAGTACTATACATATATTAAATATATTACTACCAATTATATTACCAAGAAGTATTTCTGTTTCATTCTTTTTTGATGCTATAATTGCGGTTATAATCTCTGGTAGAGAAGTTCCAATTGTAACTACAGTTAATGATATTATTCTTTGACTAATATGGAATGCTTCAGCAATATTTTCTACTGAATCTACTACTAAATCACTTCCAATAAATAATGATAAAAGACCCATGATAATAAGTAAGAAAGAAGAAGATAATCTATACTTAGGTTTTTCTTTTACCTTATCAGGTTTAACTATAGATTTTTTAATTAAATAACTTACGAATACTCCGAATACTAATAAAATTATTAGGGCATCGGCTCGCGAGAACATATTAAATGTTCCATTATTTAAAATTACATCACTTAGAAGTGTAGTAAATATAAGAGTTATCATAAGAAGCATTGGAAGTTCATCCGTAATTGTTTCTTCATTAATCTTAATTGGGCGAATTGTTGCAGACAATCCTAGGATAAGAAGAATGTTTGCAATACTACTTCCAATAGTATTACCAAATGCAATATCAGGCCTTCCTGTAAATATTGTTTGGAATGATACAGATAACTCTGGAAGAGAAGTACCAAATGCTACGATAGTTAAACCAATAAGTAACTTTGGCAGTTTGAAATGCAAAGCTACATTTGATGCACCATCAATTAATATTTCAGCTCCTTTTGCGAGCAAATAAAAACCTATACAACCAATAATTATTTTAATTATTAATATCATATAAACTCACTACCTAATATAATTTTAGCAAATAAATAATATTTATAAAATATAAAAATGAATAATATTATCAATTGAAGAAAGAACATTTGTTTGGTAAAATATTTATAGGGAGGTATAAGATGAATAGAATATATATGTGTATAGATTTAAAAAGTTTTTATGCCTCAGTAGAATGTAGGGAAAGAGGCCTTGATCCTCTTAATACTAATCTTGTAGTAGCAGATCCGTCTCGTACAGAAAAGACAATTTGTTTAGCTGTTTCTCCAAGTTTAAAACAATATGGAATCCCAGGAAGAGCGCGCCTATTTGAAGTAGTAACTAAAGTAAAAGAACTTAATACAATAAGACTAAGAAACACTACTAATAAAAAGTTTATTGGTTCATCATATTTAGATAGTGAACTTAAAAGTAATAAAGATTTAAAACTAGATTATATTGTAGCTCCTCCTCAAATGAGAAAGTATATGAAATACTCAACTGATATATATAAAGTATATTTAAAATATCTTTCTAAAGAAGATATATATGTATACTCAATTGATGAAGTATTTTGTGATATAACTAATTATTTAAAATTATATAAAAAGACTCCTAAAGAATTAACTACAATGATTATTCAAGATGTACTTAAGACTACGGGAATAACTGCAACCGCAGGTATAGGAACCAATATGTATTTAGCTAAAGTAGCAATGGATATAGTTGCTAAACATACTGATGCTGATGAATATGGAGTAAGACTTGCAGAAATAGATGAATTAAGTTATAGAAAAATCTTATGGAATCATAGACCACTAACTGACTTCTGGAGAATCGGAAAAGGAATAGCAACTAAGCTTGAATTAAATGGAATGCATACTTTGGGTGATGTTGCTAGAATGTCTCTTAATAATGAAGACTTCCTTTATAAGTTATTTGGAGTTAATGCAGAATTATTAATAGATCATGCTTGGGGATATGAACCATGTACAATTAAATCTGTTAAATCTTATACACCAACAACTAATAGTTTATCTTCTGGGCAAGTATTACATGAACCATATACATATATGAAAGCTCGTCTTATAGTCAGAGAAATGATGGATTCTCTTGCTTGTGATTTAACTGAAAAAGGTTTTGCAACATCTGATTTAACTTTAACAATTGGATACGATATAGATAATCTTACTAATCCAAAAATATATAAAATGTATAATGGACCAGTAGTTAAAGATTTTTATGGAAGATTAATTCCTAAACACTCACATGGAACAATTCATGTAGATCATAAAACAAATTCTTCTTCACTCCTTTGTGAAAAAATAATAGAGTTATTTGATCATATAGCTAATCCAATTCTTTTAGTAAGAAGAATAAATATCGCAGCTTGTAACTTAGTTAGAAGTGATGAAATAAAAGAAGAACATAAATTTGAACAAGTATCTCTTTTTCAAGATTATGAAAAAGAAAGAAAAGAAAAAGAAGAATCTCGAAAAAAAGAAAAGAAAGATATGGAACTTCAAAAGACAATCGTAGAAATAAAACATAAATATGGTAAGAATGCTATATTAAAAGGAATGAATTTTGAAGAGGGTGGAACAATGAGAGATAGAAACATGGAAGTAGGTGGACATCGTGGATAATTATGAAGATATAATTAACTTACCTCATCCCAATCCAAAAAGACATCCAAGAATGTCTTTATATGAGAGATCTGCTCAGTTCGCACCATTCGCAGCCCTTGTCGGTTACGACGATCAAGTTTATGAAACAGGTAGACTAACTAGTAAAAAGCATGAATTAACTGAAGAAGAAATGTTACAAATAAATGATATTTTAGTTAATATTAGCACGATGAAAAATCCAAAAGTAAAAATAACATTTTTCGTTAAAGACGAAAAAAAGAGTGGAGGTAAATATCACACTCTTGAAGGGTCTGTTAAAAAGTTAGATAAATATAAACAAATGATTAATGTAGATGATATAAAAATTGCTATTAATGATATCTACAGAATAGAATTATCAGAGGATAAACATGAATGATTTAGAAAAATTAATAAAAAAGATAGAATTTTTGTTAAATGATTATAAATATAAGAAAGACAATGAACTTATAAAAAAGTTATATAAGGATTTAAATGAAATAAATAAAAATCTTAGCAATGAATTAATAGATAATATTGATAATAATATTAAACTTTTAGATCAAAAATATGATGATTTATATGATTTAGTAAATATATTTGATGTGTTAAAGTATAAGTATAAAAAAGAAATACAAAAAGAGTATGTAGATAATCTAAGAAAAGAAAATAGAAATAAAAGAAATGGAAGATTGATTGAAAAAAATATTTTTAATTATAAGGATAATACAAAATAAAAAGAGGTGATTGAAATTTCTAATTTATTAATAAATTATAAATGTGAATTTAATGATACTAATATAAAATATATGTTTCAAAGACTTATATCGGCTTTAGCGACATCGTTAAATTATTCATCATATAAAGAAGATTATGAAAACATAAGCAATATATTAAAAGATGTTTGTAAGTGGTTTATAAACTATCAAAAAACTAAATCATTATCTTTTGTAAAAGAAGAAGATTTAAAGAAAAATATTTATATACTATATGATTTGGATGGTAAATATTTATCAGTCGATGGAATATTTATTGAGGAATCATATGAATGGATATTGCAATTAAATATTTTAAAAAATAAAGAAATAAAAAAAGGCTCATAACTGAACAATAGTTATGAGTTTTTATAATCCTAAAATACTTACTGCAACTCTAAAGTATACAAGTAATGCTAAAGCATCTACGATAGTAGTAATAAATGGGCTTGCCATAACTGCTGGGTCGAATCCTAACTTTTTAGCTCCCATAGGTAAGATTGAACCTACAAACTTAGCAATAACAACTGTAATAGCTAAAGTAATACATACAGCAAAAGCTACAGGAACTGAAACTCTATCGATAAGTAATAGTTTAACAAAGTTACAAACTGATAATACGATTGAACAAAGGAATGCAACTCTGAATTCTTTAAATACTACTTTAAATATATCTTTAAATTCAATTTGATTTAGAGATAATGCACGAATGATTGAAACTGATGCTTGTCCTCCAGCATTACCACCAGTATCCATGATCATTGGTATAAATGCAGTTAATACAGCACAAGCTGCAAGTTTATCTTCAAATGATGAAATAATTCCACCAGTGAATGTTGCAGATACCATTAATAATAGTAACCAAGGAATTCTAGATTTAAATATTTCAAATGTTGAAATCTTATCATATGGTTTATCAATAGGTATGATGGCAGCCATCTTTTTGATATCCTCAGTTGCTTCTTCTTCTAATACATCGACAACGTCGTCGATTGTAATGATTCCAACAAGTCTTTTTTCAAAGTCTACGACTGGCATGACATTAATATCATATTTCTTAAAGTTTTCAGCAACTTCCTCTTGGTCCATTGAAGTAATTGCATATGTTTCAATTTCTTTAGTTATTGTTTGAATAGTTGCATCTTTATCAGCAAATAATAAATCTTTAAGTTCTACGAATCCTGTTAATCTTCTTTGATTATCTACAATAAATACATTATCAATAGTTTCATAATCATCTACACGTTTTTTTAATTGTTTAACAGCATTATCAACTGTTATATTATTTTTTAATTCAGCATATTCAACTGTCATTAATGAACCAGCTGAATCTTCTTTATAATTAAGTAGTTTATTAACATCTTTTCTTGTATCTTCATTACATTTCTTTAAAAGTTTATCTACGATATTCGCAGGCATTTCTTCAAGAACGTCTACAGCATCGTCGGCAGCCATCTCTTCAATTAATGTTACAGCTTCTTTATCTGATAAGTAATTTAACATATCAGTTGAAATACTTGGATCTAATAGGGCAAATACTTCAACTGCATCATCTTTCTTTAATAGTCTAAATAAAGATACGATTTCTTTTGTTTCAAATTCACTAAATATCTCAGCTATATCTGAGTTATTCATTTCTGCTAATTCTACTTTAAGTACTTTATAATTCTTAGAGTCTAATAACTCTCTAATTTTTTCTTCCATATAAACCTCCAAAAGTGATATTCTTCTTAAAATAATTCTGTAAATAATTCGGGTCTAATTCCATATAAATAATCACTCCTTTCGGTTTCTTCGGAAAGATTATAACTTATTTTTATAAAAAAATAAAGTTTACTATTATTTAGAAATCCTGGAATTTTGACAAAATGTGTAAAAAGAACTAGAATAAGCAGCAATCAAAGGGGTTTTTGGTTATGAAAAGAAGAATTTTGGGGATAATTATATCTTTATTAGTAATATCTTCATTTGTATTTAGTTTATGTTTAATAAGCAAAGATACTAATGAAAAAGATTTACTTGCTTATGTAAATACTGATACTTCATCAAGTAGTGAATCTAGTAGTTCAAGTAGTACTTCAAGTGAGACTGTTGTTACTACAACTAGTTCATATACTGTTACTAATACAGTAAAGACTACTAAAAAAGTAAGTGTAGTATCTGGGATTGGTGAGACTAAAGGTAATGTTGATATTAGTTATTTAAATCAATTAAATACAGAACTTAATAAATTACCGTCATCTTTACTTAATGCTTTTAAAAGAAAAGGATGGCATATTTATGTAACTGATGAAAATATTGCTAAAAATTATTTTGGTAGTAAATATTCATCTGTCCAAGGTGTTACTATATATAAAGATAAAGTAATATTAATTGAAGCAAGAAGTGTAGCTATCAAAGAGTCAACTATTCATGAGTTTGGTCACTTTGTAGATTATGCTACTGGTTTTAATACAAACTCTAGATATTTTATGAGTGTCTATAAAGAAGAAGCAGATACTTTTAAAAGTAGAATAAGTAATTCTACATGTGTAAGGGATGAACAAGAATTATTTGCAGAAAGTTTCTTTTATTACTTTAAAGACCCAAGTGTAATACCAACTAAAACTAATACTTTTATAGAAGCAAGAATAAGTGATTTAAGTAACTAATCACTTATTTTTTTGTTATAATTACTATGGAGGTTAAAGTATGAAGAATAATTTAAGTGAAAGAAAAAGAATTACATCTTCAAGAAAGATGTTAAAGAAAAAGACAGATGTTATAGTTCTTATTGCATTACTTACAGGAATAGCTATTTCAACTAATTCATGTGAAACAGATAAAGTTAATGCAAACAGTGAAACAAGAACTATAACTGAATCTAACTTTGGTGGTATAATTATTAAGGATGCTTCTAACATAAATGAAAGAGTTTCTTTAGGTGATTATAAACCAGAAGAAGATTCTACTTCTTTTGTAAAAAGAACTATAAGAAATAATAATCTTGTTAGAACATTAAAAAAGAAGAAGGGAAGATAAAATTTGAAAAAATTATATGCAGATACTTTTAGATGGCTTGCAATTGGTCTTCTAATAACATTTGTAACAGGATTTGCACTTGCATCAGATCAAGCATTATTAATTGCATTATTAAATAATCCATTAGGTTATTTATTACCAATCGTTGTACAAATTGGTATATGTTTATTATTTGGTCTAATAATTAGAAAGTTGAGTTATGGAGGATGTGTAGCACTATTCATAGTATATTCACTCCTTACAGGATTAGATATAGCAGTCCTTCTATGTATATTTGAATTAGGTAGTGTTATATCAATATTCTTTGGAACTGCATTTGCCTTTGGTTTAATTGCATTCTTAGGTAAATACTTAGATGTAGATGTAACAAAGATGGGTACTATACTTCTTGTATCATTACTAGGAGTAATAGTAATGTCATTACTTAATGTATTTGTATTTGGATCAAATGAACTTGGATTATTAGTATCCGTAATTGCTATAGTAATATTCATGGGATATATTATTTACGATTTAAAAATAGTTGAACCTTTATCTCTAGAAATCGGAGAAGATAAAGCTTCAATATATTGTGCATTCCAATTATATTTAGATTTCATTAATTTATTTATTAGATTACTTGAAATATTTGGTAAAAGAAGAGACTAGTAAATCTAGTCTCTTTTAATTTGACAATAAATAATAGATATAATAATATAAATATTACTTGAGGGAGAGATTTATGAAGAATTTAAAATTAAATAAAAAAATATTAGCTCTAGCTATAGCAAGTGGATTAACATTAACTGGATGTGCAAGTGATGAATTAGGAGCAGATAATTCTAAATATGATATGCTAAGTACTGTAAGTGATTCATCAGATGACATTTTATCAGGAATAACTCAAACATTAGATGTTAATGGAGAAGACTTTAAATTATTAGTTAAATATACAACCGAAGAAAAAGAATGGAGAATTACATCAGATAAAAGAATTAGTATGGAAATTCAAACACTTGATTTACCAAGCAATAAAGAAGTATATATTGATAATATTCATACTGATACATCAATAATAGCTACAAATGTAATATTTGATGGTATCAGACAAGATTCAATGGATGATAGAATTCATAATTCTAAAATGATTGGATTCCCAATTGATAATGATACTTCTTATTATGGTATCAATGAAATCGAAGGAGAAAACAAAGAATTTATTTCTGGATACATATATGGTTACAAAGGATATACATCTGGTGAAATTACTGAAAAAAGATTATATGAATCAGACTTCCTTAAACAAGGTGTATATGGTAATAAAATAGATTCTATTATTGATTTAATAATAATAGATACTACAACAAATGAAACAAGAGCAGTTTCAGTACCTTCTATATTATTAGTTGAAGCTAATAATAAAATCAGAAAGAGTGATGGAACTATCTATGAATATGATCGTGAAGGAAATAGTAAAGTATTAACTAGATAGAGGTTTATAAAACCTCTTTTAATTTGACATAAATACTATTAAGTACTAGAATAAGCAGCAATTAAGCGGGGGATTAAGTATGAAGAAAAAAATACTTATTATGATACTTCTTATTTTAGTAGTATTTGTAGATGTTTATTCTATTAATCATTTATGGACTCCAAAAAGTAAAACATATTATATTAGTGAAAATATTATTGCAAATGTTGTAGAACCAACAAACAATCAACCTAAGATAAATGTTGTAGAAGAATTAAGAAAAGAGTATAAGAATGATGATATCAAAGGAATACTTAGTATAGATAATAGTGATTATAATGCTATTGTTACTCAAACTACAGATAACTCATTCTATTTAAGTAGGGATGCAAAGAAAACAAGAGATGGTCTAGGAACTCCATTCATAGATTATAGAATTGATCTTAATAATACTAAGAAGATACTTATATTTGCTCATAACTCTAAGTATAAAGAAATGCCTTTTAAAATCTTAGAGAATTACTATGATGAAGAGTATTATAAAGAACATAAATATTTAACTTTAACTTTAGAAAATGAAAATATTAAATATGAGATATTCTCAGTATATGTAGATTATCAAGATTTTGACTATTATGATTTAAACTTTAAAAATAATACTGAATGGTTTAATCATATTAAGAAACTTAAATCTAATTCTTTCTATGATACAGGTGTAGAGCTTGAAAGCGATGATGATATTATTATTCTTCAAACTTGTTCTACATTAAAAAAATATTCAAACTACAAACATAAATTCTTAGTAGTCATGGGAAGAAGGGTAAAATAATGACTTTAGTATTATTAAATATTATATATTGTTTATATTTATTTGTTATTTTATCTATTATTTATTTCATATAAGAGTTAACAATTGTTAACTCTTTTTATTTAGTGCTATAATCAAATAAAGGATGTGGTCTTATGCTAATAACTTTAGATGGTTTAAGTGGAACTGGTAAAAGTTCAGTCGCAACACTTCTTGCTAGTAAATTAAATCTAACAAGTATTTCTAGTGGAGACTACTTTAGATCAATTGCATACTATCTTGTTAAGAATAACATTGATGTAGATTCAATTGACTATGAGACACTTAAAGAATTGAAAATTAAAAGAGTTAATTCACAAGTATTTTTAAATGATGAAGATATAACAATTCATTTAAAAACACCAGAGATTAATGTTATGTCTGCACGAATTGCAAACATTAAAGAAATCCAAGATATCGTAGATCATCTTGAAAGAAGTCTTATGACAGAAAGAACAATCATAGATGGTAGAGATGTAAATGTTAGATTTCCAGATGCTGACTATTCGTTCTATTTAACTGCATCAGTTGATGAAAGAATGAAAAGAATGAAATCTACAAAAGAAGAAGTAAACTCTAGAGATCATTGGGATTTACTTGGTAATATAAGAAAAAGTAATAAGTTAATAGAAATAGACACAGACAATAAATCAGTTGAAGAAATAACTGATGAAATAATTCATATTATAGGAGAATAAATTATGAGAATGCATTTAGATGATAATTATTTTAGAAAAATTAAAGAAGGAACTAAAACAATTGAAGTTCGTCTTAATGATGAAAAACGTAGAGAATTAAAAATAGGGGATATAATTACTTTTGATAATAGAAGTAGTGATGAAAAGTTAGAAGCTAGAGTTACTAATCTTTATGTATATAAAAACTTTGAAGAATTATATAAACATCACGATAAAATATCTTTAGGATATAATGAAGATGAAATTGCATCTCCATCTGATATGAGAATGTTTTATTCTTTTGAAGATACTATTAAATATGGAGTAGTAGCAATAGAAATAGAAGTGATTTAAATGATACAAAACTTAAGAATTAAATATGCAATTATTGCATCTTTACTTATAGGGTTTATGTTTACTATTTCTTTTGGTCTATATGGATATACATACTATGAAATATATTTACATTCAGAACCTGTTTATGGAATTGTAGAAAATATAGATTATGATTCAGGAACGACTACTATAAGTTATATTAAAGATGCATACAAATATAAGAGCACTGTTCATTTTATAGATTCAGGACTTAAAGTCGGTGATAAGACAACGGTTTACTATGATGTTAGGAACCCATCTAAGTCTTTTATATATGAACAAGCTACCATTCTATTATTCTTTTTTGGAATAGGAATTTTCTTTATAGTTCTTTCAATAATTCTTATATTTATTAAGACTTATAAAGAAAAAAGAAGTACTAAAAAAAGAAAGAAAAAAAGACGTGTAAAATAATTGTCAAAAAACTTTTTATAGAAATCCTATTATAGTATATTATTATTGTAGGGAGTGATATTATGATTTATCCATCAGTTGATAAAATACTAAATACTATTGATTCAAAGTATATTCTAATTCATGTTGTTTCTCAAAGAAGTAAACAAATCATTGAAAATGGTTATTTACAAAAGAAACAAAACGAATATGTATGTAAAAAGGAAATTGGTAGAGCTTTAGAAGAAATTGAAGCTGGATTAGTAAAAGTTATAAGAAAATAAGTAAAATATGTTGACAAACTACATAAAAATGATATAATCAAGTTGTTCTAAAAAGGAAAGAGATGTATCCACATCCACCCGAGCCGTGAATAATGCTGGGTCATAAAGCCAAAGATAAATTGATAAATGTAGTTTTATAAATTTTTTATAATGGTTTTAAAGTGGATACGTTTGTATTCACTTTTTATTATGTTAAGTTAAATTAAATGGAGGTGTTTAACATAGCAAATTTTAACAATAAAAACAAAGATGATTTACCAATTAATGACCAAATCAGAGTAGGAGAAGTAATGCTTATAGGTCCTAACGGAGAACAAATGGGAACTAAACCACTTGAATTTGCAAAACAAATTGCAAATGCTGCAGGGTTAGATCTAGTTTTAATGAATCCAGGTAGCGATAGACCTGTTACTAAGATCATGGACTACAATAGATTCAAATATGAAAAGAACAAAAAACAAAAAGAAGCATTAAAGAAACAAAACGCAGCTATTAAAGAATTAAAGGAATACAGATTATCAGCTAAGATTGATATTGGTGACTTTAATACTAAAGCTAAAAATGCTCGTGATTATCTTGAAAAAGGTCATAAGATCAAAGTATCTATTCGTTTCAGAGGTAGAGAAATGGCACATACAGAAATTGGTGAAGATGTTTTAAATCGTTTCGCAGAAACTTTAAGTGAAGTTTCAACTATAGAAACAAAACCAAAATTAGATGGTAGAAATATGACTATGTTACTTGCACCAAAAAATAATTAAGGAGGATAAAGAATATGGCAAAAAACAAAATGAAAACTCATAGCGCAACTAAAAAAGTTTTAAAGAAACATAAAAGCGGAAAATTAACTTACATGAAGAGTGGTAGTACTCATAAAACTGCAAAAGATTCTTCTAAACAAGTAAGACAAAGAAGAAACAAAGGACAATTAGCGAAAGGAATAGCAAAGAGACTTAAGAAAGTTATCTAATCTATTAAGGGTGAAATAAATGACAAGAGTTAAAGGCGGAAACGTTGCAAAGAATAGACGTAGAAAAGTATTAAAAAGAGCTAAAGGTTACTTTGGTTCTAAACACAGATTATTCAAAACTGCTCAAGAACAATTAATGCATTCAGGACATTATGCATATAGAGACAGAAAAATGAATAAGAGAAACTTCAGAAAATTATGGATTACAAGAATTAATGCTGCTTGTAGAATGAACAATATTTCTTACTCAAGATTTATCAATGGTTTAACTAAAGCTGGTGTTATCATCAACAGAAAGATGTTATCTGAAGTAGCTATCGATAATGCTAAATTATTTACTTCATATGTAAATATTGCTAAAGATGCTTTAAATGGAAAAGTTGCTAAAACTGAAGTAGCAAAAGCTAACAAAGAAGTTAAAGCTGCTAAACCTGAATCTGAAGTAGAATCTACTGATTTAAATTCATTAAAAGTTGCTGAATTAAGAGAAATGGCTGAAGCTAATGGAATTAAAGATGCAGCTAACATGAAAAAAGCTGAATTAGTTGAAGCTTTAAGCAAATAATTTAAATAATTTATTAAAAAACACTTTTATAAGTGTTTTTTTTTATTTTTATTAATGTTATACTTTAGTTAATGTAGGAGGTTGTTTATATGGCAGAAACTAAAAAGAAAGTAGCAAAGAAACCAAGTAGTAAACAAGTAGACTCTATAATTGTTATTTTAATTGCGATTATAGTATTAGCAGTAGTAGCAGGAGGAATAGTATTAATTACTTCATTTAAAACTGAACCACTAGTACCTGTTACAAATCCAAATGAAGAAACTACTGATAAGGGAACTTATAGTGATTATCTAAAGAAATTAAAAGCAGAAACTGAATCAGTAGTAGAACCTATAGATAACGAACTTATTACTAAAATTATACTTGGAACAGATAATTACATGTATATTGTTTATAAAGATGTAACTAAAAATACTGACACTATCCCAGGAAGTGTTGAAACTGGATCAAAATATGTTGATATCTCTGGAGTTGTAGACTTATTTAAAGTTACTACTGATACAGTTCATTTATTTGTGCTTAATGATAATGGTGTATTATATGAAATTAATTTAACTGATGCTACTAACGTACCTAAAGATGTAAAAGAAGTTGTAGAAGTTTCAAGTAGTTTAAATCAAATTGAAGTTAAGAAATTTGATGGAACAATTGAATTATTACAATAAAAAAGATGTTTAAAAACATCTTTTTTTTTATCACTAAAATAAATTATTTGCTATAATGTTTATTAGGGTGGTAATGATGATAAATACATATGTGGGTCCTATGTTTTCAGGTAAAAGTGCCAAGCTAATAAATATATATAGTGAGATTGAGAACAAAGATATTGTTATGGCTTTTAAACCTAAAAATGATACTAGAGATGAAAATTATATTAAATCAAGAAATAGTGATATAACTATTCCTGCTTATTATATTGAATACTTAGAAGAAATTTATGATTATATTGAAGATAGAGAAAATAATAGTAAGCATGTAAGTACTATTTTTATTGATGAAGCACAATTTTTAAAGGGTAGTGTTGATGTTTTAACAAATTTAAGTGTTGATTATGATATTGATTTTTATATTGCTGGTTTAAATATGACTAGTGAACAAAAACCATTTGGACTAATGCCTAATATTATGGCTGTATCAGAAAATGTTGATGTAATCAAAGGTTTTTGTGTTGAGTGTAATAAACCATCTATTTATACACATTATGAAGGTGTTAAAAATAGTGATATTTTAGTTGGTGATGGTAATTATACATCTTTATGTAGAAAATGCTTAGCTAAAAAGGGTATAAAAATTAGAAAGAAGGTTAAATAATGAAAGGTAAACTTATTGTAATCGAAGGAACAGATTGTTCTGGAAAAGAAACTCAAAGTAAACTATTAGTTGAAAAATTAAATAAAGAAGGAATTAAAACTGAATATTTTTCTTTTCCTAATTATGCTTCTCCAAGCGGTAAAATCGTAGGTTTATCTTTTTTAGGAAAACCATATTTAGCTCATGAACTTGTTGAAAAAGAAGCAAGTAACATTAAAGAAAAATTAAGTGATGTTGATCCATCAATTGTTGATAAAGTTTTAGATGAACTTGGTGAATCTTTAAGCAAAGGATGGTTTCCTGAAACTGCTCCAAATGTAAATCCTAAAGTTGCATCTTTATACTATGCAGCAGATAGACTTTATAATTTAGATTATATTAATGAAAAAATAGAATCGGGAACTAATTTAGTTTTAGATAGATATTTTTATTCAAATATGGCTCATCAAGCAGGTAAATTATCAACTAAAAAAGAACGTAGTGAGATGTATGATTGGCTATATGATTTAGAAACAAATAAGTTAGAATTACCAGATAGTTCAATCAAATTATTCTTACATATGCCAACTCCATATATAAATCTTTTAAAAGCAAAAAGAGATGAAAAATTAGATGAAAATGAAAAAGATGAAGAGTATTTAAAAAGATGTGAAAGTGCATTTTTAGAAATGACTGAAAAATATAATTTTGAAGTTATAGAATGCACTAAAAATACAATTTCAGATGTTTCATTAGAAAATATTAAAACTCCTAGTGAAATAAACGCGGAAATATACGAAAAAGTTGAGAAATTAATGAAATAATCAGTTACATTTAATTGATTATTTTTTTTGTATAAATTATAATTAAAGAGAGAGATTTTACAGAGAGAAGGTAAAATATGATTCTTGGAGCTAAAGACTGGATAGGCAATTTTGCAATGGATACTTTAAACAGAATCTTTATAAATATATTAGATAACATGGTTTACATGTTAATTGGTTTTGCTTATAAAGTATACTTGATGATTGCTTCTATAGATCTATTTAATAACTATAATACAGGAACAGAAAATGTTCATGAAATATATACAGAATTAACAAGTCGTATTTATAGTGTTCTAGCGATAGTTGTTATGTTCGTTCTCGCGTATCAAATTATAATTTTTATAATTGATCCAGATAAAGGAATGAAACAATCTAAACAATTGATTGTTAATTTAGTTAAAGCTATTATTATGGTAGTTTTAGCGCCATTGGTATTCCATTATATGGCTCAAATTCAATATCATGTTTTAATAAGTGATAATGTTATTTGGAGATTAGTTTTGGGTGAAGGTGGAAGCCAATCAAGCGATGTTACCGGAGGTGGTAATACAATGGCTTCGATGGTGTTTATGTCACTTTATCATCCAGTTGGAACACAATATAGTGACTTCTATGATAATGATGGAACTTTAAAAAGTTACAATGAAGCTTGTGCTTTTTATAAAGGTGGAAACATGTCGAAAGATACACTTGCTAAAGTTATAAGAGGAGGAACTGGAGGTGCCGGTGTTGGTGCTGCTATAGGAGCTGCTGGATTCCTAGGATTTGGAGCTTTACCTGGAGCTGTAGCAGGAGGAATTGCAGGTGCTGGTACTGCTCTTATAACATCTTTGTTGGAAGAAGATACAACAGCTTGTCAATTCTATTATAGACAATTATATATTGGTGATGGAAAAGTAAATGGAAGCGACTTTAATATTAAGCCTAATGAAATTAATACAGTTACTGACTATGGTGATAGAACTGTAGGTTCTTCTAATAAGACATTGGTATTGGCTTCAGTTCCAGCATTAGCTGATGAAGTTTACCAAGAAGGAAATATGGAATATTATTATTTCTCATCTGTAGCTGGAGCGTTAATTTTATACTTATTAGTAGCATATGTTTTAGATATAGCTTATAGAGCATTTAAATTAGCGTTTTTACAAATGGTAGCACCAATACCAATCTTACTTGGTGTTATTCCAAAAAATGAAAAGATATATTCTCAATGGAAAGATAGTTTCATAAAAACTTATCTAGATATATTTGTTAGAGTATTCGTAATGGCATTTGTAATTTTAATGATTAAATTACTACCATCATTTGTTGGTGCAATGTATACAGTATTAAGTGCTGGTGGAGATACTGAAGCAAGTGGCATTTTAAAAGCTGTAACAATGGTAGCTATGATAATAGGTTTATTAAGGTTCGGAAAAGAATTACCAGAAATGATTAAGGATGTTGCTAAAAACGGACCTGGATTATTAAGTGGTATTGATTTAAATCCAAATAATTCATTCAAGAAAACTAAAGAAGGAATTCAATTTGGCAAAGATCTTGTTGGTAAACCATTAGGTGCTGCTGCAGGAGCTATGTTAGGAGCTAGATCAGCTAGAAAAACTGTAGGTGGTAGAAATGCAAATTTCTTTAATAGACAATTAGCTGCATTACGTGGTATACAAACTGGAGGAAAAATTGGATATCAAAATGGTCTTAAAAAAGGTACATTAACAAATGCGATGGTACAATCTAATGCAATTGCTCAAAATGATTTACAAGAAAGAAAAGATAGAGTTAAAGGTTTTAGAAAAATTCCTGGTGATTATTCTACATTCCGTAGTCGTGGTGATAACAGAATAAAGGCAGCATGGAAAACTGTTTATGAAGGAGAATTCTTAAATAATATGACTCAAGGTAGAATGGGTAAATTTATTTCTGCTAGTAGAGGAAGTACAATTGGTGCTGAATCTCAAATTATTTATGCAGCTGGACAAGCTTATCAAAAAGCTGCGAATGGTATTTTAGATTACTTTGCAGGTGCTACTAAAGATGCTAAAGCTGATATTCAAAACTGGAATAGAGCATCAGAATCAACTATTAAATATAATGAAGATACCCATCAATGGGAAGGCAAATGGAATGGAATTGAAGTATTCGGACAACATGAAAGTGAAATTCGTAAGCAAATTAAAAGCTTGGGCGATGAATATTTGAAGAGAAAAGAAGTTGAAACATTTGATGGTAAACTTGAGTTGTTGGGTACCAAAGGAATGCAAAATATTGCTGATTCTCTTTTAAGTGTAAATTCACAATATTTTGATTCGTTAGGTGCGTATCCTGGATTACAACAAAAAATACAAAAAGCTTCTCTTGAAGGAGCAAAAGATGCAAATTTTACTGCTGCAAATTCATTCTTAGAATCTCTTAATGGTGGTAAAACTATTGACTATGAAGAAGTTGATGATGTTATGAAACTACTTAACTCTCAAGAATTTGAGGATCGATTAGCTACACAATCTAATGCTGATGATATACGTAAAGGTGTTGCAACTTACTATAGATCAGTTGTTAAAGCAATGGATGGAGTTCAAGGCGGAATTCAAAATGTTAAAGGTGGTCTTGAAGGAACAGAAGTTAGTTATAACTTTAATACCAGTGTTAACAACTTGGGTAAAAAACCTGGTGAACAATAGTTTAATTAAAAGAATAAAAAGGAGATGGAATTATGAATCAAAAGTATTTAATTCCTGCTAATACAAAAAGATCTATGTTAATCTTTGGTTTGTTCAAACCTATAGATTTGATTATATTCTTAGTTGGTGCTATCGCTACTGTAATGTTAGTATTCATTATTGGTACTGATACTCCAACTCAAGTAATCGTTGGATTGGCACCATTATTAGTTGCATCTATGATGGTGTCTCCAATTCCTAATCATAGGAATCTATGGACATTCACAGTAAATGTATATACATACTTTACTAGTCAAAGAAAATATAGATGGAGAGGTTGGTGCATGTTACATGGCGAAGACGAAAAATAGTGGTGCAAAATATACTGAAGATTGGTTACCTATAGTTGATATCAAAAATGGTTATATTAGAGTAAAAGGAGATGGATTATTAGGAGGAGAACAATATGTTACTGGTGTACGTATTGAACCTAAAAATATCTTTATTACTGATACACAAAATCAAGCATATGTTATTAATGCCTTAATGGATTTTTACAATACTATGAATGAAGAATTCTGGTTAATATGCTGTGATAGACCAGTTGATATTGATTTATTTAAATCAGAACTTGAAATAATGTATAATGAAGCTCAAAATCCACAAATAAGAAAAATGATTCAAGAAGATATTAGAAAATGTGAACAATTTAGTGGTCCTACATATAACTCAGTAGATACTGAATTCTATATATTAATTAAAGGATCTGTTAAAAATGTTGAAGTATTACAAAAGAGAGTAGCTAATATGATCTCAGGGCTTGCACAAGCTCAATTAAATTGTCGTCAAATCTCTGATGATGATGCTAGAGTAATTCTTGATAGTTTCTTCAATGATGGATTAAAAACTGAATTTGGGACGGTGATGAGCTAATGGCAAAGAGTACATTAAAGAGTGAAGTAGCACCAAAAGGATTAAATTTTAGAATTAATCAATTTAATATAGGTGATAAATTCGCAACTATTTTTACAGTTATTGAATTTCCTTCAATAATTGGTCCTGGATATTTAAGTAATATTTCAGCTATCCCAGGAGCTAAAGTAGTTGTTAAACATATACCAATTGAACTTGCTGTAATGCAAAAGGCAATTAATAAAGAAGTTGCTGAATTAAAAGAAGAATATCAAAAAGAAAGTGATTTAACTTTCAAGGAAAGAATCAGAAATGATTATGAATCATTAGATAACTTCGTTTCTATGCTTGCATCTACTCAATCTAAAGTATTTGATTTTCAATTACATATAATGGTAGTTGCTGATTCTCAAGAAGAATTAGATCATAGAAAAGTTCAAATTAAAAATTATTTAACTTCTCTACAAATGAGAGCAATTCCTTTAATGTTTGAACAAGAAAAAGTATTAAAATCTATGATACCAGTATTCCCTAAACAAGATATTGAAGAAAGAATGGGTATTCCAGTTCCAGCTCCAACAATGGCTGCAATGTATCCATATGTATTCGATTCAATTAAAGACTCAGGTAAAGGAACTTTACTTGGAATGGATTCATCTGGTGGTGTAGTATTATTTAACCAATTCTTATATCAAACTAAAAAGGAACATAATAGAAATAATGCAAATGTAATTATCCTTGGTACTTCTGGTTCAGGAAAATCTACAACTGCAAAATTATTACTTCGTGGTCATATTAGAAATGGATATCAAATTATCTGTATTGACCCTGAAGGAGAACTTGAATCAATGGCTAAAACTTATGGTGGTTCATTCGTTGATTTAGGTAAGGGTGGATCATATGGTATGATTAACCCACTTGAAATAGTAGCTGATACTGAAGAAGGAGATATGGATGCTAAGAGTGGTAACTCAATCCTTACATCTGCACTTCAATCAGTAAGAGCATTTATGAAATATTATATTCCTGATATTGAAGATGATGTTTTACAAATGTTCTCAGAAGTTTTACAAGAAACTTACAAACGTTTTGGAATTGATTATGATACTGACTTTACTAAAGTAAAATCAGAAAACTTCCCAACATTTGATGATTTATATACAACAGTAAAAGGAAAACTTATTTCAATGCCAGAAGCAACTCGTGAAAGAGATGTAATGGAACGTCTTGAATTAAGAGTTAGACCTTTTATTAATGAAGCAAGATATTATTTTAATGGACATACTACAATTGCTAGTGATTCAAACTTCATTGTATTTAGTATTAAGAACCTTATGAATGGGGACACTAATACAAGAAATGCATTATTCTTTAATATCTTAAAATATGCATGGAGCTTAAGTTTGGATAAGAGAGTAAATTCAGTTATGTATGTTGATGAAGCTCACGTATTACTTGCTGGTAATAACGAATTAGGAGCTGAATATTTAGCGCAAATGCAAAGACGTGCTAGAAAATATAATACGGGTACAATTATTATTACTCAACAACCTACAGACTTTGCTTCTCCTCAAGTTATTACACAAGGTAAAGCAATATTTGATAATGCATCTTACTATTTAGTTATGGGTCTTAAGAAACAAGCAGTTGAAGACTTAGCTAAATTAATAGATTTAAATGATGCTGAAAAAGAAAGTATTAAGTCATATTCACAAGGTAGAGGATTATTTGTTTGTGGATCTAGAAGAATGATAATAGACGTTGTATTAACACAAGATGAATTAGATTCATTTGGTGGAGGCGGCGGCCTATAAGATTAGGCGGTGATCATATGAAAAAAGTAACTAAAAAAAGTTTAATGCTATTACTAAAGAGTGTTTTCGTAATAGCACTTTTTTCAGTTATAGTATTTAATATGTACTCTGCCAAAGCAGAAGAAAAAAAGTATTCTACTTTTGATTGGGATAAACTTAAAGAAAAAAATACAGAAAATTGGCAAGAATATTGTGAAAATATTTATAATGATCAAGGAAAAGAAGAAATAGATAAGTGTTTCGAAGATTTATCGAACTCGCTAGAAAAATTCTATAAAAAACTTTATAAATTATTATCAAAATATCAAGAGGCTGGATATCCAATTAATGATCAAGTAATTTTATGGACAATTTTCTATGGACAATATTTTAGTCCAACAACTGGAGTAACAACTTATAATGTAAATGATTATAACAATAGTGATAATTTTCATAGACAATGGTCTAATAAATATTTTGGCTATACAAGCGATGATTCTGATGGTTCAGACGAATCGGTAGATGCTACATATAATGAAGAGTATGCCTCTTTCTATGAAGAAGAAAGAGATACATTAAAAATACTTATTAGAAATGCTATTGCATATAAAACAACATGCTATGCAGTTATTGGAGATGCTACTGAAGTAAAAGCAGAGGATGGAACTCCGAATTATGAATGTCCAAATGGAGGTATTCCCACATCCGATGCTATTCCATTCTCATCTAGAATGGTTTGTGCAGATGTAGCAAATAATAAAATGCCTTTCTGGAAATATTTTGTAAGTAGAATGGCACATGATGAGATTCTATCAAAATTATTACGTGTAAAATTCTTAGGTTTCTATAATGAAGATGAATATTATGAATCTTGTATGGAACTAAAGAATGATGAAAAATATGAAGAAGTTCATTATAAATACGAAGATGATAAAGATGTAGATTATGAATTATATTTTGACTTCTTAAAAGAAAATCCATATTTTGATGGAAAAGCAAATCTACAATATTACTTTAATGATGTTTTAGTTAAAGAAAATGTAGATTGTCTTAAAACACAAGTTTGTGAAAACTCACTTGAAGCAAAAGGTGATGAAGTATATTTATCACATAAAAGTGAACTTGAAGCGGATAGATTAAATATTATTAAAGATATATTAGAAATATTAGATGAATTAGGAATAGGTATTCAATATGCTGACTTTACCCCTGAAAGTGAACTTATTCCAGGAAATAGATTAGAAGATAGAAGAGCATACTACTGGCCAATCGGTAGCGATGAAAGTGAAGTAAGAGATGGTATCACTTATGCTGATGGTGAACCAGCAAGTACTACAGTTCAAAGTTATTATGGTGAAAGAAAAAATCCTGTTACAGGTAAAAAAGAATTCCACAATGGTATAGATATCGTTGGAGAAGACGGTAAAACTAATGTTGTAGCTGTTGAAAAAGGTGAAGTAATTGCTGCAATGAATAATTGTAGTGTTGGTGATTATGAGTGTAATGAAGGATATGGAAATGTTATCATTATTTCTCATTCTAATGGAGATTACACTGTATATGGTTTATTAAATTCTACTGATTCAGCAGTATCAATGGGAGCAACTGTTCAAAAAGGACAATTAATTGGTAAAGTTGGTAAAACAGGAAGTACTGATGTTTCAGCATTACATTTTGAAATAAGAAAAGGTGAAAATAGTGTTGAAAATGCTGTTGATCCAACAACTATAATTAATTCTAAAAATCCAAGACCAGCTGGATTTGCTAATGGAGACTTCTCAATGAGAAAATCATCATTAACAAGAGAAGAATTTATATCTGGTTTAGTTAATTATTGTAATAGAAATAGTTGTAGTCCGACTAGACTTGGATTCTTTGCTAATAATGCTGGATTAATATATGATTTATCAAGTTCAAATAATATGAATCCGGAATTTACTGTAGCAAGAGCTTTAGTAGAAGGTTTCTCACCAAGTGCTCAAATCTCTAGTTACAATAACTACTGGGGTATTGGTTGTGGAAATGGTAAATCAATCACATCATGTACTAAATACTCTGATTTATCTTCAGGTATTAAAGGTTTATCACAATTATCAATTGTTAAACGTTATGATACAGCACTAGAAGTATTTACTAAAGGACATTATGCTTATATAGGTTCTAATTGGTTTAATCCTGGTGGTCCAGGAAATGGTGGATGTTATTATTTCAGACATATTAAAGAATACTATACTAATCAAAGTAGAGTAAGCACTGTTGAAGGTGCTTGTTCGCCAAGTAGAACTTGTTCGGGTTCAAGTTGTATGCCAACCAATGATGAAGACCAAGAAGCATTTGGTTTGTATAATATAAGTTCAATGTCTAAATGGAGATATAATATTTGGGGTCTATAGGTGATATTATGGCAAATAGATTAAGTAATCAAGAAAAGAAAGTTCTTTCATTTTGGGGAATAGGATTAATTGTTTTTATAGTAATTATAATGATAATTAATTACTTTTTCCCAATTAAGAACCTTATATATCAACTTTCAAATCATGAGGGTAATAAGAATACTAAATATAGATTAGTAGATGATTATACTAGATACTCTACAGTATCAGGTGCAATCGAAAAATTCTATTCATTCATAAATATGAAAGATTATGATTCTGCAATTAAAATATTAGATGAGGAATATGTTAAAGAAAAAAATGTTAATAAAAACAATATTTCTTCTTTTATATTTATAAATGATAAGTTCTTATCTTATAAACCTGATAAAATGTATACAAGAGATACAAAAGGTAAAGTATTATATTATGTAAGTGGAAGAGTAGTAAGTGCTAACACTAGCGAAGAATATGTTACTGAGTATTTAAAAGTATGTTTAGATGGAGAAACATTTCATTTTAGTATAACACCAATAAGTGAAGAAACATTTAAAGAGGTGGCTAATGGATAAAGAGTGGAAAAAGTTTTTTAAAGATAATATGATATTATTTATTATATTCATTATTGTTATCTTAGGTTTCGTAGGATTACATCTTTATAGAGGAATTAATAATCTTAGAGATTCTAAAATAAATTATGAAGCTGGAATTCTTGAAGAAGCACCAAGTGAAATCAGAAAATATGATGTTAATGAATATAAAATTATTACAAAGTCAGATCAAGATTTAGCAGAATTCTACTTACATGAATTAGTAACTATGTGGAATAAAGATCCTGGTAAGTTATATGATTTAATGACAGATAAAGCAAAAAAATCATATTCATCTAGGGAAGACTGTATAAATGAATTAAATAAAATGAAAAATTCGAATATAATGAGTAGTACTGTTGAATACTATAAAGTAGATAAAAGTACTGTAATTATTCAAACAAATGATAAAAGACAATTTAAATTAATTACTAAAGGAATTAATGATTACGAAATTGCATATTTAGGTTTCGTATAAGAGAAAGGAGGTAATGATTATGAATGAAGCTCCAAAAGTTCCAGGTAATAATCCATTACCTCAAGGAACAAATGGTGGAACTAATCCAAAAAGTGCAGCTTTAAATAATGGATTAGGAATGGCTACTAATGCATTAGATAGCATAACTGATAAAGTAGCAGGAGATGAAGAATCTCCAAATGTTAAACCTGGAGATCAAGTAATTGACACTAAAGAACCACAAGTTGATGAAGCAGGAAATCCTACTGAACCTGAATATAAACCAGGGGATAAAATTGCTCCAGGTATGGAAATTGGTGAAGATGGAAAAGTAAAACAATCTGCAGTTTCTAGATTACAAACTGGAGTTGCTCAAGGGGCAGCAGCATACTTTTCTGGTGGAAACACTGAAGCAATGCAAGCTGCTAAAGGTGTAAGTGATTCAAGAACAGGTAAAAGAATTGCTGATCGACTAGAAAAAAATAAAGTAGTTAATAAAGTTGCTGAAGAAGCTGAAGAATCAGGTGCATTAGATACAGCTGAAGGTGTTATGAATGGTGTAATCGCAGCCAAAAACATGGACGTCAAAGGTGTTAAAGAAAATGCTAAAAAAATAAAAACTGGTTCAAAGAAGATAAAAAAGATAGTAATTAAAAGAGTTTTAATATCTACATTAATTGGAGCTTTCCCAATAATTATGGGATTATTTATAATTATAATGGCTGCCGCTAGTATTTCAGATGAAAACGATTCTTCAACAGAACAAGTATACAATAATACCTATGAATATGAATGGGAAGTAACTGAAGAAGGTGGAGGCTCTGGTAGTGGAGGTTCTGGCTCTGGAGATGAAGCTGCTGGTGGAGGTGGTAGTAGTCATACTATTTATCAAGGCCATAGATTAACTGATGCTGAAATCCAAAAAATTATAAGTGAAATTCCGGGATGGAATGGATTATCTGAAATTAGAAAAACAGTTATTAGATCAGCTTTATCAGCAGTTGGTATGAGTTATTTGATGGGTGGAAAAGCAACTGGTCCTGGATTAAGTGGTATTCCATCAACTGGTATAGATTGTTCGGGATTTGTAAACTGGGCTTATTGGACTGCAACTGGAAGTAATCCAAATCTTGGAGGAACTTCTGGTATTTATAGTAATTCTAGTAATAAATTATCTCAAGTAACTTACAATACGATGTTACCAGGAGATATAGGTGTTAGAAGAAGCGGTGGTGAAGGACATACTGCTATTTACTTAGGTAATAATAAATGGGTTCATGCAAGTTCAAGAAAAACAGGAATAAAGGTTAGTTCTAATAATAGTTTTGGAAGATTCTACGCATTTAAAGGTGCATAAAAAGGGGATAGCATGAAAAGAATATTAGTATTTACAATTTTATTATTTATATTTCCAATGATAACTAATGCAAAAGTTGTTAAAATAAATGCATATGTTGATCCTAGTGTGAAAGAAAATATTAATGAAATCATAGTATCATTTGAATCATCTACAGGAGAAGATGGAATAGTAGATTATAGTTTACTTTCTTCTGATGGATTCAAAGCCGTTATTAATGATTTTTCGGATCAAGATCCTGTAACGTTTTCATATGGAACTTTAGTAGTTAATAATACAGTTGATAGTCTAGGAAGATATAATGTTGAATTAATGAACTTGACTGAAAAAGAAGGTACTTATGAATTAACTTTAAAAGTAACTGATTCAACTGTTGTAACAACTACAAAAGTTACTAATACTAATGAAAATGAAGAAAATAATGAAAAGAAAAAACAAAATAAAAATATGATTATAACATATGGTATAATAGCAATCGTTGTTGTAGTATTGTTAATAGCTTTAGCTATATTTGGAATTAAAGCATTACATGCTTCAAACTTATATTAATTGTTATAATAAAAAATAATAGTTGACTATCGAGTTAACTGGAGGGTTATAATTAAAACTGAAGAAAAGGAGAAAATATCATGAAACTAAAATTTAGAGTACAACCAAAAGATTTTGTTATATTTATAGTCTTTAGTATTATCTTATTATTCTTAGTTTCCTTTGTTGTTGGAAATGCTTTAATATTATTAAGAGAAGAAGGAGAATTTACATTTAATATTTTTAGAGGACTATACTTTGATGATATTTTATTTACTTTATTTGTATTTATAATTCTTGAAGTTGTAATATTTGTATCAGTAGATTCTAAAATATTCGAAGGAGATTCAGGATTTGGTCTTTCTTTTGGAGAAAAAGAATCAAAAGGATACTCAAGATGGCTAAAAGAAAAAGAAATGAAAAAAGGATTTAAAATAGTAGAAGTAGGAGTACAAGATCCTGATGCTCCAGCTGCTGGTACTGTTTTAATCAATGATGGTAAAAAAATGTGGGTAGATGATAGTGAAAACCATACATTAGTAATTGGTATTACTGGTTCTGGTAAAACATCTGCCGTTATTGACCCTCTTATTTATAGTTTAATGAAACATAAAGAGTCTATGATTATGACTGACCCTAAAGGTGAGTTATACAAGAGACATTCTAATCATTTAAAAGCTCGTGGATATGATATTATTGTATTAAACTTCCGTGAACCTTCACAAGGTAATTCATGGAATCCATTAACACTTCCTTATAGATTCTATAAAGAAGGAGAAACTGATAAAGCTATTGAGTTAGTAGATGATATTGGTAAAAATATCTTAAAAGATAAAGATCAACAAGATCCATTCTGGCAAGATAGTGCGAGTGACTACTTCTCAGGTTGTGCGCTTGCTTTAATGCAAGATGCAACTGAAGAAGAATGTAATATAAATTCAATTAACATTATGACTACCGTAGGTGAAGATAAATTCGGAGCTAATTCTACATATATTAAAGAATACTTCAGAATGAAAGGTGAAGATTCATCTGCATATGTATTTGCATCAAATACTATTAATTCACCAACTGAAACTAAAGGTGGAATTCTTTCTACATTCCGTCAAAAAATTCGTATATTTGCATCTCGTGAAAACTTATCCGAAATGCTTTCATATAGTGATTTTGATATGGCTGACATTGGTAAAAAACCAACAGCAGTTTTCATTATAATTCACGATGAAAAAACTACATATCATGCACTTGCTACAATCTTTATTAAACAAGCTTATGAAACATTAATTGGTGTTGCTCAAGCTAATGGTGGACCACTTCCAGTAAGAACTAACTTCTTACTAGATGAGTTTGCTAACATGCCAGCACTTAAAGATGTAACAACAATGGTTACAGCAGCTCGTTCAAGACAAATAAGATTTACATTTATCATCCAAAACTTTGCACAATTAAATGATGTATATGGTAAAGATGATGCAGAAACTATTCGTTCAAACTGTGGTAACTTAATTTATCTATTAACTACAGAACTTGCAGCCTTAGAAGAAATTTCTAAATTATGTGGTGAAGTTAAGAGTAAAAAAGATGAAAAGAGTGAATCACATCCATTAATTACAGTAGCAGATCTTCAAAAATTAAAGATGAACGAAGTTATTGTTTTAAGAACAAGAATGCATCCATTTAAAACTAAATTCACTGGTGCCTACAATATCGATTGGGGTTCAGAAAAATATGATGAAGCTGACTACTTCACTAGAGAAAAAAGACCTATTCAAATATTCCAAATTAAAGAATTTGTTAATTTAAGAATGAAATCTAAAATGAACAATAAGATGAATGGTGGAATGGGTGGAGGTATGCCACTTGGACAAATGGGTGGAATGGGAGGAAATCCATTCGCATCTATGGGTGGTGGAGGAAATCCATTTGCTAACCTTATGGCAGGTGGAGGAATGCAACCTCCTAGAGAAAGACCACAAGCACCAGCTTCATTCGGAGACTTAATGAATAGTCAAAATAATAGAATAGGTGGAAGTCCTATGGGTTCTCCAATGGGAGGTCCTTCAAGTCAACCTAGACCTCAAGGAATAAACATTGAAGAATTAATGAAAAAGATTGATGCTAAAATCGCAGAATTAGAGGCTGAAGAAGAAGCAGAAAAAGCAGAAAAAGCTGAAAATAATAAATTAAATCCACTTATAAATGAAGCTAAAGATTTACCTTCAAAACCTAAAGAGGATGAAGGAAGAAATCTTACTGAATCAAATGTATCTTCATTTAGTGAACTAATTAATAAAAATAGAGACACTAGTCCAATGGTTACTAACAAAATTGATGAAACAACTGAAATACCTAAGTTCCCAAGTGAGCCTGTTATTAATAAGCCACTTACAGGAATTGTGGATCCAACAAAACAAATGACAGCTGATTCAATGAAAAAAGTTGAACCAATTAGTGTAAATCCAGTAAATGGTGAAAGAAAAGAAGAAACAAAAGTAGCACCTAAGGAAAATCCTTATAACTACATTTCTGATGATCAATTCTTTGACGATTTCTTTGACGAAGAATAAGAATTCTTCGTCTTTTTTATGTTATAATTATTAAGTGGAGAAAATATGGAAGAATTTGTTAATAATGTAATTACATTTATTTATTCTTTAGGCTTAACCGGAGGAATCATTAGTGTCTTCCTTATTTTTGTTGAAGCATTTATTCCTATGCTTCCACTAATAGCTTTTGTTACTGTTAACATAGTAATATTTGGAACTGCCTTAGGATTTGTATTAAGTTCTATAGCAACAATCGTAGGTGGTTCAGTTGTATTTATGTTATCTCGAACTTTCTTGAAAGAAAAAGTTCTTAATTATGTGGATAAACATCCTAAATTAAAAATAATCAAATCACTTAAGAACGGACTTGATAAAATCAGTTTATCAGGATTATCACTTATTATAGCTAGTCCATTTACACCATCATTTGTAATTAATGTTGGCGGAGGACTTTCTAATATGAGTTTCTTAAAATACATATTTAGTATGTTAATAGGTAAGTTCTGTATGATTTATTTTATAGTTTTTATTGGAACTAATATCGTAGAGGTATTCCATAATCCGATAGCTATAATAAAAATATTAATAGCATTTCTTTTTGCATATATATTAAGTATAATTGCAAATAAGATAACTAAAAAATATATATAAAGGAGTAGTAGTATGAATATTTTATTAATTATATTAATTGTTTTAACATCAATAATTATTATTCTTAATGTTATTCTTCTAACAAGAAAGAATAACAATAATGATATCTTAAAAGATATCATGGAACTAAGAAGAGATATCACTAAAGAAATCGGAGATTTCAAGTATGACTTTTCAAAGAGTTTATCTAATGACTTTGATAAGATTAATACTAAGATTGAAAATAGACTAATGGATATTAATGATAAAGTTAATCGTAGACTTGATGAATCTCTTGATAAGACAAATAAGACATTTGCAAATATCCTAGAAAGATTAACAAAGATAGATGAAGCTCAAAAGAATATCGATCTATTATCTAAAGATATTATTAGTCTTCAAAGTGTATTAACTGATAAGAAAACTAGAGGTACATTTGGTGAAATTAACTTAAATTATATCCTTACATCAATCTTTGGAGAAAAGAAAGAAATTTATGATCTTCAACATAAGATGAGTAACGGATTTATTGCAGACTCAATACTATATGCACCAGAACCATTAGGTACAATTGCGATTGACTCTAAGTTCCCACTTGAAAATTATGAAAAGATGACTAATAGAAGTCTTGATAAATCAGTAAGAGACGATGCATTTAAGAAATTTAAAATGGATGTTAAGAAACACATTGATGATATAAGTTCTAAATATATTATTAATGGAGAAACAGCTAAGCAAGCAATAATGTTCTTGCCAGCTGAAGCTGTATTTGCAGAATTAAATGCATATCATGAAGATTTGCTTAAATATGCATATTCCAAGAATGTTTGGATTTGTGGACCTACAACATTAATGGCAACTCTTTCTACGATTGCTATGATTGTTAAAAACATAGAAAGAAATAAATATACTGAAGTAATTCATCAAGAATTAAATAAACTTGGAATAGAGTTTAGAAGATATAAGGAACGTTGGGATAAACTTTCTAAAGATATCGATTCTGTATCTAATGAAGTTAAAAATATTAATACTACAACTGAAAAAATTACTAAGAGATTTGAACTTATTAGTGATGCAGATGTAAAGGCTTTAGAGGATAAATCTATGTAAAAAAGGAGATTAATATTAATCTTCTTTTTATCTTTTATAGAGGTTTTACCGTCTTTATGTTATACTTACATAAGTAAGGTGATAAAATAATGGAATTTATAGAATTAAGACATATATATAAAGTATATAAAAATGGTGTGTCTGCCTTAGCAGATGTTAACCTAACAATAAAAAAAGGAGAATTTGTTTTTATAATTGGTGAATCAGGTTCTGGTAAATCAACATTAACAAAACTTCTTTATAGAGAAGAACGTCCTAATAGAGGAGAAGTTCTTGTAGGTGGTGTTAATGTTTCTAAATTAAGAAATGGTAATGTTTATAAATTAAGAAGAAAGATTGGAGTAGTATTCCAAGATTTCAAACTTTTACCAAAACTTACTGTTTATGAAAATGTTGCATATCCACTTGAAACATACGGAATGTCTAGGGGAGAAATAAGAGAAAAAGTATTAGCTGCCTTAGATAGAGTTGGTTTAAAAGAAAGAATGCATTCATTTCCTAATGAACTTTCTGGTGGTGAACAACAAAGAGTTGGTTTAGCAAGAGCAATAGTTAATGAACCAAAGCTTATTATTTGTGATGAACCTACAGGAGACCTAGATCCAAAACTTTCAAGAGAAGTTATGGACTTTATTGAGAAAATCAATCAAGAACTAGGTTCTACAATAATAATGGCTACACATGATAAAGAAATAGTTAACAGAATGAAAAAAAGAGTTATTTGTTTACATGATGGTGTATTAATTTCTGATAAAGAAGCAGGAGGATACATAGAAAATGAAGATAATTAGAATAGTTAGAAAGAGTATTAAAGATGCATTTAAAAGTATTATAAGAAACTTTTCATTATCAATTGCATCAGTTTCTTGTATTGCTATTACTCTAATAATAGTAGCAGTAGCATTAATTGCATCATATAACGTTAATAATATTACTAAAAAGATTGAAGGAGTACTTGAAATAGTTGTCTTTGTTGATAGAGATGCAACTGAATCTAATATCTCTGATGTTAAGGATGACATTAATAAGATAGGTAATGTAGATTCATCTAAAACTATCTATCACTCTAAAGAAGAGTTAGCTACACAATTAAGACAAGAAGATGCTAACATGGCACTTATTCTAGATACTCTAGATGACAATCCACTTCAATCATCATATGTTGTTACTGTTAAAGATGTAACTAAAATCAGTGAAACAGCTGAAGAAATTGAAAATATTAGATATGTAACATCAGTTAGATATGGTGAAAATCTAGTTAATAGATTATTAAATGTATTTGGTATTTTAAGAAATGGTTGTGTAATTGCAGTTATAGCTTTAATCGTAGTTACAGCATTCCTAGTAGGAAATACAATTAAAATTACTATCTTCTCAAGAAGACAAGAAATTCAAATAATGAGACTTGTAGGTACAAGTAATACAGTTATTAAATTACCTTTCTTAGTTGAAGGTTTTGTATTAGGAGTTATCGGAGGGCTAATAGCAGTAGGTATTTCACTATTTGCATATTATTTCTTATTCGATTTTACAAATGGAGTATTATTTACTAATTTAGCTCCACTTGTAGCACCAGGATCAATTAGTTTTGATACAACAATTATTTTATTAGTAATCGGAGGACTTGTAGGTATGTTTGGTTCAATCATGTCTACTAAGAAGTATTTAAAGATATAATGAAGAAGAGTAGATTATTAGTAATAGTATTTTTCTTAGTATTAGTAGTAACAATGACTCCAGTTATTGCTACTGCTAAGTCTAATGCTAGAACATTAAAAGAATTAAAAAACGAGTTAAATCAATTAAAACAAAAACAATATAGTACTAATGCTGATAAGAGTGCTACTAAATCAAAGATTAATAATGCTAAAACAACAATTTCGAATAATAAAACAGAAATTGAAAACAATACAAAAGAAATTGAAGATGCAACTGCAGAATCAGAACAATTATCTGTAGAAATTGATGAAGGAAAGTATAAACTAGATAACTTAATGTCTGTTTATCAAATAGCTAAAGAAAATAATGTATATCTTGAATATATATTTGATTCTAAAACTTATGATGAATTAGTTTATAGATCAGCTCTTTCTGAACAATTACTAGATTACTTAAATGATTCAGTAAATGCTTGGAATGATAAGATTAAAAGAAATGATGAATTAAAAGTTAAGCTTGCTGAAAAAACTCAACAACTTGAAAGTGATATTAATACACTTTCATCAGATATTGATAAATGGGATGATCATTTAGAACAATTAGATGACGTTGCAATTTCAGTAGCAGACGAAATTAATGCTACACAAGAGTTAATTAATTACTATAAATCAATTGGTTGTGGTGAAAATGAAGACTTAGATAGATGTGCATCTGTAAGAGGAGATACAAGATTCATTAGACCACTTAATAAAGGAGTCATAACTTCTTATTATGGTTATAGAACATCACCTACAACTGGAGCTGCTAATACATTCCACAGTGGAACAGATATTGGTGGTAATGCTGAAGGTACATCAGTTTATTCTATAGCTAATGGTACGGTTGGAATGATTATTAGAAAATCTAGTTGTGGTGGAAATATGGTTTATGTTTACCATACAATTAAAGGTGTTCAATATACATCATGTTATATGCATTTATTAACGATTAATGTAAGTGTAGGTCAATCAGTTACTGCAAATACTGTTGTTGGAACAGTAGGTGGAGGAAGAGGAACTGCAAGTTATGAACAATGTTCTACAGGTGCTCACTTACACTTAAGTTTGGCTACTGGTTGGTATGGACGAACATATAGTTCATATGCACAATGGAAATCACATTTAGTAGATCCTAGAAGTTATGTTAGTATACCTGCTAAAGGTATTTGGTTCTATTCTAGATACTAGGGAGGACTTATGAAAAAAAGAATTCTTGGTGGATTTATTTTATTCGTATTATTAGTTCCTGCATTGATCATAGGTGGTAGACTATTTAAGGTAGTTGCTACCTTGATTTCTTTTGGAGGAGCATATGAATTAATAAAAACAACTACTAAAACTAAATTAAAAACGGTTTATATACTTTCATTTATGTATATCTTTGCATTAATGCATTTTCATTTTGTTAAAAGTGTACTTAATATAGATATACTTACACTTGAAAGTGTTTATTTATCAATGATACTAGTATTCTTAGGTTTATCTTTACCTTTAAGAGATAAGTTAAGTGCAAATGATGCACTTAAAGTGATAGGTATAATTGTTCTTTTAAGTTTTGCTTTTAGATCAATCGTAGATATTTATTTTGATTCTATATTTAAACTTATATTTATTGTACTTATTGCTACTATGACAGATATATTTGCTCTTGTTGGTGGAATGTTAATAGGTAAACATAAATTGACTAGTATCTCACCAAAAAAGACTATCGAAGGAAGTCTTACAGGTTTAATAGTATGTACTATTGTGACTACTACATATTATCTTATTGCAATGAATAAGATAAATCTTAAAATAATACCTGTTATTATTATTTTAAGTATCGTAGGACAAATCGGAGATTTATTCTTTAGTCAAATAAAAAGAGAAAATGATATTAAAGACTATTCTAATTTAATCCCAGGACATGGAGGAATATTAGATAGATTTGATAGTTTAATATTCATAGCATTAGCTTATGAAATATTAAAAGCATTAATATAGGGAGGTTTTATGAGTAAGAAAAATAATGAAGAAAAGCCTACATTAGGAAGTTACTTAGAATTAATTGGAATCATTGTTTTTGTTATTGTAACATTAGTATTCTTTCCACATACAGTAGTGTGGAATATCGTGGTTTTATTACTTATGTTAAGTCTTTTAATAACTATACATGAGTTTGGTCATTTTATTGCAGCCAAAAAGTTTGGTGTTCATGTTTATGAATTTGCAATTGGAATGGGACCTAAAGTAATTAGTTTTAAAAGAAAAGGAGATCCTACAATCTATTCTTTAAGAGCACTTCCAATTGGTGGTTATAACCAACTTGCAGGTGAAGTAATGGAGGATGATAAGGAATTACCTAAAGAATCTTTCATGTGTAATAAACCTAAACATCAAAGAATAATTATTCTAGTATCAGGTGTTCTAATGAACTTCTTACTAGCAATTGTATTCTTATTTGTTATGTCTTGTATTTGGGGAACTACTAATCAAGATACAGTTATAAAAAATGTACTAAAAAGTAGTGAAGCAGAAAAAGCTGGAATACAAGCTGGTGATAAGATACTTAAGATGAATAATCACAAAGCAAGTGATATTGATTCACTTCAAGTAGTTTCACTTCTTAAGAATAAGAAAAACACTAATACTTACCTTATTGAACATAAAGATGGATCAAAGAGTACTTATACTTTAGAGATTAAGAATTATGTTATTAGTAAAAGTACTGGTGAAATAGTTAGTGAAACTAGTGATGAAAATACTTTTGATAAGATTATCGAAGATAATAATTTAAATAAAGATGATTATGTTGAGAAAAAACTTGCAGGTTTCCAATTTGATACAAAAAGTAAAAAAGGATTTGCACATTCAATTAAATATGCATTTTCTAAATTTAAAAATACTGCATGTTTAATGTTTAGAATTATCTATTATTTAATTACAGGTAAACTAGGACTAGATGCTTTATCTGGACCAGTTGGTATGTATACAGTCGTAGACGCAGCTACTAATGTTGGTTCTACATCATATGGGCTTTTCAATTTAATATATTTAACTGCATATATATCTATTAATCTTGGAGTAATGAATATACTTCCATTCCCAGCATTCGATGGTGGACAACTTATGTTTGTAGTATATGAAATAATTACAAGAAAAAAAGGTAATGCAGATGTAGAAGCAGTTATTAATCTAATTGGATTTATACTTATATTTTCACTTATGATTTTAATAACATTTAAAGACATATTTAAACTACTAGGATAGGAACAATTTGTTCCTATTTTTTTTGTAAATGATATTTAAAGAAATCATCGTGAGTTGTATAATAACAATAGGTGATAATATGTTAGCAGTATATATAATATTAGCAGTTATTTTTATTCTTTTTATTACCATTATAATACTAGCTATACGTAAATATAATAATGATGAAGTAGAAAAAGAACTTGAGTATGTATCTGAAAATTATGATATAAACGAAATTGATAAAAGTAATCTTGAAGATACAAAAGCAATAGAACCAGTAAAGGTAGAAACTAAAGAGGTAGTAAAACCAGTTGAGATAACACCACAACCAGTCGTAGATAACACACCACCTCCAGTAATTGATTTAAAAATACCTGAACAAACTGATGAAGAAATAGTAATCGAAGATACAGCGATCAAAGAAGAAAATACTTCAGAGTCAATCGAAGTAAAAGATAATGCACTTAATATAGAGGAAACAGGTGAAGAAATAACTATCAAAGATAATGCTTTGAAAGTTGAAGAAGAAGGAGTAGAAGCAGTTAAGATTGAAGAAGCTCCAACTAAAGTAGAAATAAAACCTGAAGTAAAAGTTGAAGTAGATTATATGAAAGATGCTTTTCAAAGTAAGTATGATGGTAACAGTACAATTAATAATGATATTCATGTAGAAATGCCAAAAGAAAAAGTTTCTATGAAAACAGAAATATGGGATTTCAGTGAAATACAAAATGGAGTAAATTCTAATGAAAAAAATTAAAGAATTTAATAATGTTTATTTAGAATATCCAGAAATTTATTCATTAAAAGAAGATGCAATTAATCTACTTAAACAAGAAAGAGAAGAGTTATTAAAAACTAAAATAGTTGTTTCAAGAGAAGAAATAATTAGAAGAATGGAAGAATTAGATAGAGGACGTGCTCGATAGTAAGTCCTTTTTATATGTCTAGAAGTAACGATTTTCTTTGGAAAACAAAGGTTTTTAGTGTATAATTAGTTAAGGTGAGAAAAATGGCAAAAAAATATGATGCTGATTCGATAAAAATATTAGAAGGATTAGAAGCAGTTAGAAAAAGACCTGGTATGTATATTGGTTCTACTGATAAAAGAGGACTTCATCATTTAGTTTGGGAAATAGTAGACAATGGTATAGATGAAATCATAAATGGTTATGGTAATACTATTAAAATTATCATGAATAAAGATGGATCTATTACTATTGCAGATAATGGTAGAGGAGTTCCTATTGGAATGCACTCTAGTGGTAAATCTACTCCTGAAGTTGTTTATACAGTATTACACGCTGGTGGAAAATTTGAAGAAGGAAACTATAAAGTTTCTGGAGGACTTCATGGTGTAGGTGCATCAGTTGTTAATGCATTATCTGATTGGATGGATGTAATTATTTATACTGATGGAAAGATTTCTGAGATTAAGTTTAAAAATGGCGGAGAAGTAGCATCTCCACTTAAGACTATCGGAGAATCTAAAAAGACTGGTACAATTGTTACATTTATGCCAAACTATGAAATATTTAAAAATTGCCAATTTTCATTCTCAACAATTTGTGAAAGAACTCAAGAAAGTGCATTCTTACTTCCTAACGTTACAATTGACTTAGAAAATAGAGTAAGTGATGAAGTACAAAAAGTAAGTTATCACTATGAAAAAGGTTTAGAAGCATTTGTTGAATACATGAATGAAGACAAGAATACATTAGATAACATTATTAATATTCATGGTGAAAAGAATAAGATTGTTGTTGATGTAGCACTTCAATATACAGATACATATAATGAATCTATCGTATCATTTGTTAATAACGTTAAAACAAGTGATGGTGGATCGCATGAAGTTGGATTTAAATCAGGTTTAACTAAAATCTTCAATGATTATTGTAGAGAAAATAATATATTAAAAGCTAAAGATTCAAACTTTGACGGTAGTGATGTTCGTGAAGGTTTAACTGCAGTTATTAATTTAAAAGTTCCTGAAGAATTACTTCAATTCGAAGGACAAACTAAAGGTAAACTAGGAACACCTGAAGCAAGAGTTGCTGTTGAACAAATCGTTTATGAAAATTTAAAATTCTATTTACATGAACATAAAAGTGAAGCAATGGCTATTGTTGAAAAGATGACTAACTCTAAGTTTGCAAGAGAAGCTGCAAGAAAAGCTCGTGAAGAAGCTAGACTTGGAAAATCTAAAAAACAAAAACAAGCGAGTCTTTCAGATAAGCTAACTCCACCACAAGGACATAACGCTAAGATTAATGAGTTATTCATAGTTGAGGGTAACTCAGCAGGTGGAACAGCTAAACAAGGTAGAGACCGTAAATTCCAAGGAGTACTTCCTTTAAGAGGAAAAGTTCTTAACACTGAAAAAGCAAGTCTTGCTGATGCATATAAGAATGAAGAACTTAATACTTTAATCCATTGTATTGGTGGAGGGGTAGGAAGTGAATTTGATGTTAAAGACATTAATTATGATAAAGTCGTAATAATGACCGATGCAGATGATGATGGATGTCACATCCAATGTTTACTTCTAACTTTCTTCTATAGATTCATGAGACCTTTAATTGAAGAAGGACATTTATATATAGCAATGCCTCCTTTATATAAAGTTCAATTTACAGGTTCAAAAGAACCAATCTATTGTTATACAAATGAAGAATTAAGAGAACTTACTGAAGGTAAATCAAATTATAATCTTCAAAGATACAAAGGTTTAGGAGAAATGAATGCTGAAGCTTTAAGAGAAACTACAATGGATCCTAAGACAAGAAGTATTATTAAAGTTAATATAAATGATGACATGCTTGCTGAAAAGAGAGTTTCAGTACTTATGGGTGACAAAGTAGAACCTAGAAAAGCATGGATAAATGAAAATGTAGACTTCACACTTGAAGATGATTTTAAAAATAAAAATTAGTAAGTTAATTACTAATTTTTTATTTACAAACAAGTGTTCGAAGAGTAAAATATTATTTAGAGAATTGGTGATAAAATGGACGAAGAAAGAAAATATTATTCAGTAACTGCATATAATACATCAATTAAAAGATACTTAGATAGCATAGATGAACTTAAAGATGTTCATATTAAAGGTGAAATAAGTAACTGGAAAGGTGCAACTAGAGGACACCTATATTTCACACTTAAAGATGAAGAATCTAGAATAAGTGTAGTTATGTTTAAAGGTTCAGCAGAAAGGCTAGATTTTGTTCCAAAAGAAGGAGATAAAGTCTTAGTAGATGGTCGTATTTCTGCTTATCCAGCATCAGGTACTTATCAAGTTTATATTGATAAGATGAGGCTTGATGGTGAAGGAGATCTTTTAAAGAAACTTGAAGAGTTAAAGAAAAAATTAGCTTCTGAAGGATTATTTGATGAAACTCACAAGAAACCAATACCTAAGTTTCCTAAGAAGATTGGTGTAATTACTTCTAGTAATATAAATCAAGCAGCAGTTCATGATATTATTACTACTATTAATAGAAGATATCCATTATGTGAAGTAATATTATTCCCAGCAATGGTACAAGGTGAACAAGCTAAGTTTGATATAGTAAAACAAATTGAAGAAGCTAATAAAGAAAAATATGAACTAGATACATTGATAGTTGGTAGAGGTGGAGGTTCAATCGAAGACCTATGGGCATTTAATGAAGAAATTGTTGCAAGAGCAATTTATGACTCTAGAGTACCAATTATTTCTGCTGTTGGACATGATATAGATTACACAATTGCAGATTTCGTAGCTGACTTAAGAGCAGCAACACCAACCGCAGGTGCAGAACTAGCAGTTCCAAATCTTGTTGATGTATTAGCGTATATCAAACAGTTAGAAATAAGATCTAATCAAGCTATAACAAGTAAGATTAATCATTTAAGAGAAATTTTAAATAAGATAAAGAAAAGTTATGTTTTAGAAAATCCACTAGCATCTTTCCAAATTAAAGAACAAAAGCTAGATGAGTTAATTAATAGACTTAATACAAATATTACTAATAAGTTAGATTCTTCTAAGATTAGACTATCTAATATATTAAGTAAGAGAATAATTAAGAATCCAGAAGATATGCTTATTCCTAAAAAGAATAGTTTAGAACTTCTAATTAATAAACTTGAGTTACTTAATCCATTAAGTGTTATTAAGAAGGGTTACTCAGTAGTAGAAACTGATTCGAAGATTATTAAGTCAGTTAAAGATGTAAAAACAAATGATGAATTAAAAATTAAAGTTATTGATGGTATTATAAAAGCTAATGTTGAAGGAGTTGAAAATAATGGCTAAAGAAGAAAAGAAATTTGAAGAATTATTAAGTGAAGTTGAAGAAATTGTTACTTCTCTTGAAAACGGAAATGTTGATTTAGATGAATCAATAAAGAAATATACTGAAGCAATGGAAAAGGTTAAACTTTGCTCAGAAAAACTTGATAGTGCAACAAAAACAGTTAATAAAATATTAACTGAAAATGGTACACTTGAAGATTTAGAAATTTAATTAGAACTATTTAAAAAATAGTTCTTTTTTGTTACTATTTAATTAGGTGATACTCATGAAACAAATCAATGAGAATATTGAAAATATTAAAGAAGATTCTATTAAACTTATAGGATTATTTCTTTTTATTATATTAATTACATTTATAACTGTATTACTTGTTTACTTTATTGGTTTATATAAATACAACAAAACAAGAACTACTATTGATTCACTTAAAATTAATACCACAGTTAATGATTCAGAATATGAATTAGTTGATAATAGTGAAGAATTAATTTTAAATGAAAAATGTAATGAATCATGTAAGCTTAAAACTAAGGTAGGTATGGAATCTATTTACTATTACATAAGAAAAGAAGACAACTCAATCTTGTTAGATATAAATAGATTATATGTTCATATTGCAACTATAAACATCGGAGATAATATTGATGAACTTGCTTTATCAAAATATAATGATATAGATATGATTAAAACTATTTATCATGATGAAGTATCATCATATGATGAAGTAATTTTCGTAAATGAATTAAAGAAAGATATTATTACATCAGTTTCAACTAATGAAATTGAAGTAACTGAAGACGGAATTATTTACTATTCATATTCATGCTTAAAAACTAATAATACTAATAGTATGAAATTTAAAAATATAAGAAAACCATTTGATAATAGTAATACTATTCTTTCATATGAAAATGTTAATTTAGATTATTGTTAAAAGTTACTTTATGTAACTTTTTATAGTGTAAAGTAAAAGTAAGAGAGTAAAGTATTTATTGTTGATTAGTATAAATAAATCTATAATTAAATTATGATAGGAGGAAGTTATGGATACAAATATTTTAACAAGCAATGGAATTGATATTAATAAAGGGCTTGAACTTTTAGGTGACATGGAAATGTATAACGATACATTAAGAGACTTTATTCAAGAATCAGAAACTAGAATACCTCAAATTCAAGAATCTTTAGCTAAAGGAGACATGGAGAACTATGGAATCCTAACTCATGCTATGAAGAGTGATTCTAAATATTTAGGATTTACTCAATTAGCTGAAATGTCATATCAACATGAATTAGCAGGAAAAGGAAATGACTTAGCATTTGCTCAAGCTAACAATCCTGCATTAATGGCAGAAGCTAATAGAATAATAACAGTAGTTAAACAATATTTAGGTATGTAATCTCAGGGGTAGTTAATATGGATATTAAAGAAATAGTAAGCAATATACCTAATGATTTATCAAGATTGATAAAAAATATATATGTTATAAACGATGACGATAATACTCTATATTCCATTAACTACAAAGGAAATAAGACAGCTATAGGACCAAAAAAAGAATATAAAGGAATTAATGATTTATTATCGGGCTATAAAGAAACTCCTGTACAAATACTTTCTAATTCAAAAGGAAAATATGAGACTGAAAACAATGGAGAAGACTTCATTGTAGTATCTTCGATAGGTAATAGTAAAATTGTATATATAATACCTTTGATAGATGATACTCCAAGTGAAGGCAAAAAGAAAATTATAGTAGCTGATGATTCGCCTGTTGTAACAAACTTTTTATATAAGATATTTAAAGATGATTATGATGTTTTAATTGCACATAATGGTGATGAAACTATCAAGTTATTAGAGGATAATAACCATGATGAAATCGCAGCATGTTTTACAGATTTAAAGATGCCTGTATCTAGTGGATATAAAGTATTAGATTACTTTAAAAAGAATGATTTATTTAAAGTAATTCCAGTATCTGTAATCTCGGGTGAAGATGATGTAGATATAGTTAGTAAGATAACTATTGAATACGATATCGTAGATTTACTTCAAAAACCATTTAGTAAGGATGCAGCTAAGAATATCGTAACTAAAACAATTAATTTTGGAAAATAAGAGGCTATGCCTCTTTTTTATTTGCCTTTTTAAATACTTTGTTATATTATATTCCCCATATATATGGGGGTATTTATGATGAATGATATTATTCTAGAAGAAATAAAAAAGAATAAATTAGCTGCTAATATAGCATATGATTTACATATACATGATTTAGATTTATATAAAAAAGTAAATGAATTACAAAATATGGGTTATTCATTTAAAAGAAAATTTTATAGTGATGGTACTTTTGCTTATATAAATGGTAATGATAACTCTACTAATAATTCAAAATATATTGATATTCTTACTGATAAATCTGAAGAAAAAATAAGTATATTATGTTTATCTGATACACATATATCTAGTACTGGTGAAAATGCCGATTTAATTAAAAGAGCATTTGATTATGGATATAATAAAGGTATTAGATTAGTATTTCTTGGTGGAGATATATTAAATGGTACTTTTGGTTGGTGTGGTAAAACTATTGATGATGGTATTACACAAGTTGAACGTTTCTTAGAAGTATATCCACATTCAAATGATGTATTAACAATTGGTGTAGGTGGAAATCATGAATTATCAATCTTAGAAGATGAATATTTAGATCCTATTAAAATGATTACATCTAGAAGACATGATATTGTTATACCAGGTTATAGAGTTACTGAAATAAGAATTAATAATGCAAATATGGCATTATGTCATCCGACAACAAAAATACATGTTAATGAACCAGTAGAGGTATTAGAAGATGATAGAATTAAAATTGAAGGACATCATCATAAATATGGGTTTTATGTAAATAATAAAACTACTACTGTTGCTTTACCAGCAACTTCCAATTTAGATCAAGGGTTAGGTGGATTTGTAGAATTAACTCTTAAATTTAGTAAGAATCTTCTTATTAAAGAAATTAAAGCAGAGTATATTACATATATAAATGGTAGATTTGTAACTTTAGCTACATCTACAAATAATATAACTCAAAAATCTTATACAACTGGACATTATAAAAAAGGATTTCATTTAATATTTGAAAATAATTATCCATTATTGCCTGAGGTAAATAATAGTGAAGAAGTAGAAAGACTAAAGAACTTAAATGAACAAAATGTTAATAGTATTAAATCATTAGAAAATGAAAATATAGAATTAAAAGAAAAAATAGAACAAGAAAATCTAGATAAAATAAATGCCCAAAATAAAAATAAAGACTTAAAAGATGAAAATAGAAGACTTACTAATACAGTTAAAACTCATGCACAAGCAATTAATAGATTAACAGGTGAAGTAAGTACTACTCAAAAAGAAAACGAAGAATTAAAAAGTAGTTTAGGTATTCTTAAAGAAAAAGAAGAAGTATTATCATCTCAACTTACAAGAGAGTTTAATACTAATGAATCTTTAAAATCTTCAATTAGTAAAATGAAGAAAGATATATCTAATAAAGATAATAAGATTACTAAATTAGAAACTAAGAATACTGATTTAGAAAAGAATAATAAAAAAATAACTGAAAGTTATAATTCATTAAAGAATAGTCATGAAGAGATATTAAGAGAATTAAATGAATATAAAGCTTTATTAGAACAATACAAAAATGGCAAACTTGTTAGTGAAGTTAATAGTACTGATGTAGTAGAAGAAGTTAAAAAAGCAGTATTAATTTCAGAAACTGAAGAATTAACTCCAGAAAAAATGTATTCAATTAAAAAAGAACAAATTGAAAAATATAAAGAATTCTTAAAGAATGAACCTAAAGAAGAAACTATTGATAATCGTAGAGAAGAATTCTTACAAATGGCTGAAGAATTCAATGAAGAAGAAAAACAAACTGATCCATTCGAAGATGAAGAATTTGTGGAAAGAATGTGCGATGTAATGGATAATGTTTCAATGCAACTTTCTGGTGAAGAAGAAAAGAAAAGAATTATAAAAGATAATAAAGCATATAATAAAGGTAAAAGAATAGAGAATTCTCAATTAACTAGAGACGAACAAATCGAAAAATTAAAAAGAGAGTATATTTATAAGCATAGATAAGCGTATATAAATACGCTTATTTTATTGCAAAAAAAGAATAAAAATGTTAATATCTAAACGTGAATTAAGGAGGTTCTTATGAAGAAAGTTATTATTATTAAATACGCAGAACTTAATACAAAAAAAGATAATATAGACTTTTTTATTAAATTACTAAGAAAAAATATACAAACAATTCTTAATGATGATACTAAAAAGATTACTTATGATCATGGAAGAATGTTTATTGAATCAACTGAAGATGATTTTGAAGACTTACTAAAAAAAATCAAGAAAGTATTTGGTATTCATGAAATTAATATTGCTTATAAGTTAGACACAACAGATTTTGATGAAATCAAAACTACTTTAGCTGAACTTGTTAAAGATAGTGACTTCAAAACATTTAAAGTAGCTACTAAAAGAAGTGATAAGAATTATCCGTTAGATTCTATGGAAATAAGTAGATTATTAGGTGGAGTAGTTTTAAGAACATTAAATGATAAGGGTGTATCAGTAGATGTTCATAATCCAGAAGTAACTATTAATGTTGAAGTAAGACGTGGACAATCGTTTCTTTATTTTGAAAGAGTTAAAGGATTAGGTGGATATCCAGTTGGTTCATTAGGAAAAGGATTACTTATGTTAAGTGGAGGTATTGATTCTCCAGTTGCGGGTTACCTTGCTATGAAGCGTGGAGTTAGAATTGAAGCTATTTACTTTGAATCTCCTCCTCATACTTCGGAAGACGCTAAAAATAAAGTAATTAAACTAGCTACTAAGTTAAGTGAATACTCTAGTTATGTAAAAATACATGTAATTAACTTTACTGAAATTCAAGAAACTATTCTTAAGAATGCTCCTCATGATTATTTAATTACACTAATGAGAAGAATGATGTATAGAATTACTGAAAGAGTAGCTCATAAGAATAATTGTAAGTGTATTGTTAATGGTGAATCTATTGGACAAGTAGCAAGTCAAACTCTAACAAGTATGTCTTGTATAAATGCAGTTACTAATATGCCTGTAATTAGACCAGTAGCATGTTTAGATAAGAATGATATTATTGAAATAGCAAAAGATATAGATACTTATAATATTTCAATTGAACCATTCGAAGACTGTTGTACAATCTTTGTACCAAAGCATCCAGTAATTAATCCAGACATACATTTATGTGAAGAATATGAATCAAACGTTGATTATGATGCACTTGTTAAAAAGGCAGTTGAAACTTCTACAGTTATTAAAGTAGAAAATGGTGGAAAAGCACAAATTAAAGAAGACTTTAAAGATTTATTTTAAAGTCTTTTTTTCTTGCATTTTTATAATTTTTTGCTATTATAAAAACTAGATAGAGGTGAGAATGTGAAAATTTTATCTGTAAATGCGGGAAGTAGTTCCCTAAAATTCAGATTATACGATATGCCAAAGGAAGAGCTTCTTATGAAAGGTACTATTGAGAGAATAGGCTTATCTGATGGAGTTTATAGCATTCGTATCGGTGATACTAAAGTTGAGAAGGATATAGACTTTGCTGATCATGAAGAGGCAGTACAACTATTACTTAAAGATTTAGTTGATCAAAAAGTTATTAAGTCATTAGACGAAATAAAAGCTGTTGGACATAGAATTGTTCACGGAGGAAACAAATACTCAAAGAGTGTTGTTTTAAACAAAAGAGTTATTAAAGAAATTACTTCAATTTCTGATTTAGCTCCACTTCATAATCCAGCTGGATTACTTGGAGTACAAGCATTTGTTGACAATATTCCAGATGCTGTTAATGTTGCATGTTTCGATACTGCATTTCATCAAACAATGGAACCGGCAGAATTCCTATATGCAATTCCATATGAATGGTATGTTAAATATGATGTAAGAAAATATGGTTTCCATGGATTATCTCATAAGTTCATTACTGAAACTATGATGGATAAATTAAAAAATAAGAAACCAAATTTAATTATTTGTCATATTGGTAATGGTGCATCAATTAGTGCTATCAAAGATGGACATTGTATTGATACATCTATGGGTATGACTCCAAACGCAGGTCTTATGATGGGAACTCGTTCAGGAGATATCGACCATACATTAATTCAATATGTTAAGAAGAAAACTGGATATTCTTCAGAAAAGATTAATGAAATCTTAAATAAAGAATCTGGTCTTGAAGGTATCGCTGGAATGTCAGATTTAAGAGATATCGATAGAGCTTATGAAGCTAAAGAAGATAAAGTAGTTTTAGCTATTGATATGTATACTCAAAGAATTGCTAACTATGTAGCTGAATATTATTGCAAACTTGATGGAAAAGTTGATGGAATAGTATTTACTGCTGGTGGTGGTGAAAATGATCCAATCATCAGAAGAGAAGCAATGAAGAAACTTCATGCATTAGGTATTAAACTTGATGATGAAAAGAATGAAGAAACAATTACAAGAAAAGGTAAAGAAGGACTTATTTCTAGTAAGGACTCTAAAGTACCTGTTTATGTATTTGCAACAGATGAAGAATTAATGATTGCAAGAGATACTTATAAACTAGCTACTGAAGCAGAATAATAGTTTTGTAAAGGAAGGTCAAACCTTCCTTTTTCCTTGTTATAAAGTGTCTAATTTAGTATAATTAATACGGAAAAGAGGAATTTAGAATATGAAAATTATGTCAGTAAACTGTGGTAGTAGTTCATTAAAATTTTCTATTTTTGAAATGGATAATAAAGAACTTATTGCATCAGGTTATTTTGAAAAAGTAACTATCCCAGGTAGTTTCTTTAATATTAAATTCAACGGAGAAAAGATTCATGAAGATATCGATATGATGAACCATACTGAAGCTGTTGAAATTATGCTTGATAGAATTGTTAAGCTTGGTATTGTTAAAGATTTAAAAGAAATCGAAGCTGTTGGACATAGAGTAGTTCATGGTGGAGATAAATATAATAAATCAGTAATTATCACTGATGAAGTAATTGAAGACATTGTTAAATTTAGTGATTTAGCACCACTTCATAATCCTGCAAACTTACTTGGAATTAAAGCTATTAAAGAAGCTCTTCCAGATGTAGTTAATGTTGCAGTATTTGATACAGCATTCCATCAAACAATGGATCCTGAAGAATACATTTATCCAGTACCATACAATTGGTATGAAGATTTAATGATTAGAAAATATGGTTTCCATGGAACTTCTCATTGTTTCGTTTCTAAACAAATTGAAAGAATCCAAGGAACTAAAGATTACAAAGCAATTATTTGTCACTTAGGATCAGGTGGATCTTTAAGTGCTATTAGAAATGGTGAATCAATTGATACATCAATGGGATTCACACCACTTCCAGGAATCATGATGGGAACTCGTTCTGGAGATATCGATCCATCAATTATTTCATACGTTGCTAATAAAGAAAATTTATCAGTTGATGAAGTAGTTAATGTATTAAACAAACAATCAGGATTCTTAGGAGTATCTGGTAAATCATCTGACTTTAGAGATGTATGGGCTGGAGTTGAAGAAGGAGATGCTAGATGTAAACTAGCAGTTGATAAATATGTTAAGACTGTTGTAGATTACATTGCTATGTATTATGTTGAACTTGGTGGAGTAGATGTAATTGCATTTACTGCAGGTTTAGGAGAAAACGCAATCCCAGTTAGAAAGATGATTTGTGAAAGACTTGAATGCTTAGGAGTTAAATTAGATGAAGAAGCTAATAATACTCGTGGAGAAGAAATCAAGATTTCTACTAAAGATTCTAAGATTGATGTTTATGTAATTCCTACTAATGAAGAATTAATGATCGCAGAAGATACATATAATTTAATTTAAAGAATAGAAAGAGGTGTATATGATGAATAATATACACAAACAAATACTTAAAAAAATAAGAGAATTTAATACTATTGTAATTGCAAGACATATTGGACCAGATCCAGATGCAATTACTTCTGAAGTAGCTCTTAGGGATATTATTAAACTTAATTTTCCTGAAAAGAAAGTTTATGCTATAGGTTCTGGAGTATCAAAGTTTAAATGCTTTGGTATTCTAGATAAAATACCTGAAGATGTTAACTTTAGTGATAGTCTATATATTATCTTAGATGTTCCAAGATTTGATAGGGTAGACGGACCTAAAAAAGAAGAATTTAAATATACTATAAAGATAGATCATCATCCATGTGAAAAAGGTATTACTGATATTGAACTTGTTGATGATACTGCAGCTTCTTGTACACAAATGATTACTGATTTTGTATTTGATACAAAATTAAAATTAAATAAAGAAATCGCAGAAACTTTATATGCTGGTATAATCGCAGATAGTGATAGATTCTTACTTTCTTATACAAGTCCAAAGACTTTATATCTAGCTGCTATGTTAATGGAAAAATATAAGATAGATATAATGAAGACTTATAATAAACTTTATGAACGTCCAATGAAAGAAAGAAGATTTGAATCTTTCTTAATAACTAATTTAAAAGTTACTCCAAATGGATTTGGATATATAAAGATTACTAATAGTTTAATTAAAGAGTTTGATGTAGATTCATCTACAGCCTCCAATATGATAAATGATTTAAACTTCATTAAAGAACTTAAATGTTGGGCTTTCTCATCATTTGATGAAAATTCTAAAATATTTAAGATTAATATAAGAAGTAGAAATATTCCAATTAATCAAGTTGCTGAAAAGTTTAATGGTGGTGGACACAAGTTTGCAAGTGGAGCACGCCTTAAAGATGAAGAAATGGTTGATGCATTATTCGATGCACTTGATAAAGAATGTGAAAAATATAAGGATGAGTAATACTCATCTTTTTTATTGAATTATTTATTAATGTTTTATAAAATATTGGTAGAGGAAGCATTATCTACATAATGCTATTCCTGTTATTAGGTTATAGCACTTAGTATTTTACTAAGTGCTTTTTGTTTATTAATCTAAAACCCTTGAAGGAGCTATTATCCTTCATTTTTTTGTATATAAAAGAAATTAGTGAATATAAAATAATTTAGGTGCTATTTTAGGTATTTTTTAAACATAATTAATTAAGATGAATTATGATATAATTGTTATAGTATGAATGGAGAAAAATAATATGGCAAGTTTTATGATACATTTAGCAGCAGCAAATGAGTATTTAAAGAATCACGATATTGATAATAAAGAAGATTTTATACTAGGAGTTTTAGCAGTTGATTTAGCACAGGATAGAATAAAAAGTCATTATACTAAATATACTGACAAAACAGATCTATTAAAATTTTTATCTGGCAAAGTTTCTCTAGAAGATTATTTGCATGAAAATAACGTAGATACTGATTATGAAAAAGGCATATTCTTTCATTTAATTACAGATTACGAATTTTATAATAATTTTCTTAGTAAAGAAAAAATTGAAAAACTTGATTATACTACATTTAAAGAATATATTTACCATGATTATGAATCTGTTAACAATCATGTCAAAAGCAAATATGGTGTTATACTACCTGAAAAAATAAAAAAATATGACATTTCAAATGGTGATGATAATTGCTATTTAATTGATAGAAATGAGTTGGATAATTTTATAACAAGTTTGGGATGGATTAGTTTAGATGATTACATGAATACAAAAATAGAAAGTAAGAATCTCATATGATACATGAAATGAAATTGTAACTTTATACTAAAGAAAAACAAGACCAATATGGAGTTCTAGGCACTAGAATCGAATTACTACATAAAAAAGTAATAAGAGTAATACTCATCTTTTTTATTGAATTATTTATTAATGTTTTATAAAATATTAGTAGAGGAAGCATTATCTACATAATGCTATTCCCATTTTTTGGTTATAGCACTTA
>CAMKAT010000002.1 GCA_946410555.1 uncultured Caryophanales bacterium
TTAAAACATTTTTTGATGTATCAAATTCAAACGGAATTCTTTTATTACTATATCCTTTATTATGATCATTTCATATCTAGAATATCTTTAATTATAAACAATATAAAAGGATGACTTTCGTCATCCTCTATAATCAATTCATTTATCAAATTTATTGTTTATCAACACTATTTGACAAAGAACACTTTTATTTAATTAAATTCTTTTAAATAAACTAAATTCATCTTTATAATAGATAATTGCTACGATTGAAATAAGTGATACTAGAAGTAATAGAGTTACACTTGCTACTCCTGTCTTTGGATTCTTAACATCACTATAGATATAAGAGTATTCATTATCCCCTGTTCTTTCAATTTTTAATTCTTGATTTAATTTAGATGGATAGGTTTTAATAAAGTCTTTATCAGGAATATAACCTAAAACTATATTAACTATCTTATCATCATTTGTTCCATCTTCCCAAGTACCATTAACTACTTTTAATGTTACTTCAATTAATTCACCAGTATAAACTGTTTTAGAAGCTTTATTATTTAATAATCCAGTATAAAGACTTGGTAAAGCACTCATTTGAGTGTAATTACAATGAGTAGTATATTCATTTGGATTATTAAAGAAACCATAATCATTTGGATTAACAGATTTATATTCCAATACATTATAGTTATCATCATATAATATAAAATTAGATTTATTAGAAAGAACAGTATTTATAATTGCTAAAGCTGGAACATCACCTTTAGATACTGCTTTAAAATTAGAATTAGTAAGTTCAATATTTTGAGCTACTAATGCTGATTCAGTAGAACCATCATAACCAAATGATTCTAGTACTTTGTCATTAGGTCCTGTTTCACAAGATAATTCTGAATTAGTCATTGTTAATGTATTAACTAATACTGCACCTGCAAAATCAACATTAGAATTATTAATTATAAATGTTTGTGCTTGAACAGCTATAAGATCATATTTTTCTACTGAATCATTATAGAATACATTAGAATTATTAATAATATTTATATCTCCAGCAAACCATAATGAATTTGTTAAAACATCACTATTATCAATATTAATTGAAGTAAAAGCAATAGTTGATGATCCTTTTTGTCCATCAAATTCTTCTATTTCATTATGATAAACTTCAAGTTTAGAATCTATAACATATAGTTTATCATAACCCTTTTGTTTTTCTGTTCTCATACTTGCACTTTTAACTGTAGAGTTATCTTTAATTGTTACAGTATTTGTATTTGATGTAGAATCATCATTCTCTATATCAAATGATCCATTAGTTTCAAATATTGAATTTTGGATTACAATATTACCTAATGTTGGAGTTGTTGTATTTTTTAATATATGAACATTATTATCATATATAGCACTTCCATTATAATCTAATTTAATATTCGAATCCTTAATAATAAGATCTTGTACATGAATATGAGTTGTTAATCGAGGACTAGTAGGGTCATTTTTGTCTACTCTATCCCATGCATAATCAGATTCGGGATCAAATGCTACACTTACTAAATTATCTAGTGTAACCTTTGGTCCATAAACCATATTTAAATAAACTTTCTTACCACCAGATGTAACTTTAAATGTTTCGTTTTCATCCGCAGATATAACTCCTAAATATCGAACTCCTTCTTTAAGAGTTAATGTATTAGTATCTGCATCATATGAATAGATACCTCTTGTATCTCCAGCATAAATATTATCTTTTGAACCTTGATATACTCTTACAGATTCAGGTTCACCAGCAAGTATTTCTATTCCCCATTCATCTAATGCATATACATTAATAATACCTATGAATGATATTAATAAGAATACAAAAACCTTTCCTATACTTTTCATAAACTTTCACTCTCCTATAATCATTATAGAAGAAATTAAAAATTTAATCAATAATATAGAAATTGTAATTATTTCTTATTATCTAGTAATATAGAGTTATTAGTCTCTTTATTACTCTTAATAACATTCATTTGATTTCTTTAAGTTTCATTTTTAATCGTGTCGAATTCGACACGGTTAAAATTAGAATTATTAATTTCTTCCTAAAGTCCAAGAAACATAACAACGTCTTTACTTCTCATCTATGTCATAATAGGAAATCTTGGTTCTTCTGGATCTGCATATCTTGCTAAATCAGTAAGAGATATATAATTAACACCATTAACATCCATTACTCTTATTCTTTTATCTTGAACAACAACTTAAAATATAATTTGTTATTTTATTTTCTTTTTTGTAATAGAAAAAGTATTACAACTTTAATGTAATACTTTTTTTACTAATTTTCCCCTAGGTTTTATGTTAAGTATCTTATCATTAATCTCTCCATATATTTCTTTATTATCATTATAGAAAGATTCTAATATATCCAAATTGCCTTTACATACATCTAAAGTATTAGTTTTAAAAGAATTTATTTCTTCTTCTGATAAAACTGGAAATTTACTATTGATTTTCTCTCTCATTAATTTAAATTCTTTTTTATTAGCTATTAAAGAAAATGGAATAATACCTGATTCACCAATTTTATCATATAAAGTTTTATTATCATCGCGAATATTATAAATTCTTTTTTGTGTTGGATCCATAAAGTAATTTATTCCATCTTTATGTGCAAATGTAATAGCATGGTTACCTGTTGTTTCATAAAAAATATTTTCTTTTTTACTAGTAGTGTCAATATCAATCTTTATACCACTTTCATTTGCATTCATTAAAATATTTATAATGCTTTCTTGTGTTTCATTATTATCACCATAATTATTAAGAAGATTTCTATAGTATTCTAAAAATTTAATACTATCTTCTTCGTTAATAAAAGAAACTGATACTTGTGGAGTTCTACTACAAACAGTTAAAATACTTGATTCTATACCACATTCTCTTAAAATATCATTAAAATTAGCAGCATTATGTCTACATACTGATTTACCAGTCATAACATTAGCACCTAAAATAGGAATTATATCTCGAGGCTCTATATTATCAAATACATGACTTTTATTTATAGATAAATATCCATTATTAAGTAAATACTCATACATAGTATAAATTTGAATTGGATCATTTAAATCAAATGCAGAATTTAATTCTTTATAATTTTTTAAAAATTCATTATATAATTTTTTAATTTCAATTATATCTTTAGTCGAATATTTTTTTCCAGAATAATTCATAATTAATGCATAAGTATTTAAAAATATAGCAAGTGAAGTTATTGAAAAACCTAGTATTGGATTATTAAAAGTAAAAACATTATCTACTATACATAACCCAGCACCAGTTCTATAAAATAACTTTCTAATATTTTCATAAGTATTATAATCAATATTATTATAAATACTCTTTTTTATATTATTTTCCATAAATATTCCTCTTTTTATAGGAAGTATACTAATACTTTTTTTATAATTTGTCAAAAAGACAATATTAATATCAAATATATTTATAAAACTAATATTATTATTCTATATAATTATAATATCTTGATTATTAAATATTTAAATTACTAAATACACTTTATCTTGCATCATAATTTTCCTTCTTTCTATTTCTAATATAAAAAAAAGAAAAACTATTATTTGTCAGTTTTTAATACTTTTTGTATGAAATAAAAAATCAAACATCTCTGTTTGATTCAATTCTCTATTGGTGCCCCTGGTCGGACTCGAACCGACACGATATTGCTACCAACGGATTTTGAGTCCGTCGCGTCTACCAATTCCGCCACAAGGGCATAACACACATATAAATTATATTAAATTAATATGTGTTAATCAAATAAAAATTAATTTTCTTCTTTATCTTTATAAATAGAAGTAAATAATTCTGTTTCATCTTCTTTTGGTTTATTCTTAGTTTCTACGACTGGTAGATCATCAATTGTAGCTAAACCAAAATAATCTAAGAATTCAGAAGTAGTTCTATATAAATTAGGTCTACCTGGCATATCAGACTTACCTGCTTCTTTAAGTAATCCTTTAGCTGCAAGTTTTCTTATTAATTGTCCAGATTGAACTCCCCTCATTTCTGAAACCTCTGAAGTAGTTATTGGTTGATTATAAGCTATGATTGCAAGCGTTTCTAACGCTGCAGGGCTAAGCTTAGTAGTACCTGGATTATATACTAACTTTTCATAATATTCTTTATGTTCTTCTTTAGTAGTTAATTTAAAAGCATTACCTAAATAAGAAATTCTTAAACCACGGTTAGGTTCTTCATATTCTTTCTTTAATAATTTAAGTAATTCTTTTATTTTATCTTCAGATAGATTCATACTATCTTTTAGTACATCAATTGTGACACCTTCATCACCAACAACAAATAAAATACCTTCAAGAATACCTAGTTGTTTCTTTATTTCATCTGTCATGTTATCACTTCATTTCTAAATATATACTACCATAAATTTTATCTTGTGTGATAGTTAATTCTTTATTCTTACTCATTTCTAAGATAGAAAGGAATGTAACTATAACATATGGTTTAGAAGTATCTTCAAATAGAGATGTGAATTCACATTTCTTAAGTTTTCTTAGAGTTTTTCTTATCTCTCTTGATCTTTCAGTTACACTAAGTTCTCTTTTAGTAATCTTAGTATTAAGAGGTTTATTTAATTCTTCTCTTTCAAGGAATACTTTTAAAGCATTAGCTAAATCATCAGGAGTAACTCCTCCTTCAAGTGGTTTATCAGACATATATTCAGATAAGTCACTTGGAAGTTTTGTATAGAATACACTTCTTTTATCTTCAAGTGTTTTAAACTTATTAGCTATTTCTTTCATTGATTCATATTCTAATAGTTTTTCTTGTAAGTCTTCAGTAGAATTAATTTCATATTCTTCATCTTCACTTTCATCAGTCTTACCTAAAAGTAATTTTGATTTTAAGTGTAGAAGTTCTGATGCCATTACTAAATATTCACTTAATATATCTATAGTCATATCTTTAGATGCATTTATAAAATCAATGTATTGCTTAGTAATAGATTCTACATTGATATTATATATATCCATCTTACTACTTCTTATTAAATGTAATAAAAGGTCCAAAGGACCTTCGAAATCATTTACTGTAAAATTTTGTATCATTTACAATCATATCCTTTTCCAATCTCAGAATAGATTATAACTTTTGCAAGTGTATTTTCTTTATAATAATTAGTATCATTAAGAGTCTCAGGTAATTTATAGTTTTTCATATTTAGTTTAGCTAAATATGTAAAACCTTCCTCTTCTTCAGTAACTGAAGCTACACTACCTAAGACTTTTACTTTATCTTGATAAGTTTTAAGTAAAGATAAGTATTCTTCACTCTTGTAGTTTCTAACCTTTTCTCTTACTGAATCATTAATACCAATTAAATAATTATTTTCAAATACATATTCTATTTCTCTAGTATTTCTTTTACAAGTAATACTACCTACACCTGATTCATCACTATTAACACTATATGCATCATAATCAGCTTCACTACTCTTCTTTATTATTTTTCCATAATAAGTATGTGTAGTATTAAATTTAAGTGATTGATTATATAGTGTAACTGGTGTAGACGTAGAGTCATAATCTTTTCCTGTTATTTTAACATAACCTACTAAATCTTTTTCTTCAGAAGAAGAATAGATATTCATATAGTAATCACTACTATCTAAATCAAGAATACCATTATAACTATATATTTCACAACTAACTTCTCCATTACCTAAAACGAAGTTCTTAATAACTAAGTTATTAAATTTTAATACTGTATCTACTCTTAACTCTTGAATAGTAGAACCATCTTCAAATTCATTAACTTTTTCATCTTCAACTACTTCTTGGTTTCCATATATATATTTATATAATGGAGAATTAGGATTTTCTAACATAGCAGTTCCTATAGGTAATAATAAAAGTACTATTGCTATAATAGCAGCAAATGCTATTAACATACTTGGATTACCTACTTTTTCAGTTCTTAATTGACCTAATACTTCAGGTTTAACTGATTTAGGATCAACACTATTTTGAATAGGTTTATTATCTTGATTCATAATTATCCCTCTCAATTCTTCGTAATAATTATATCAAATAAATAAACACAAAAAAAGATTATATATACTATTCAATAAGGGATTTATTAATAGATTTATGTTCTAATTCTAGTTCTTTTAAACTTTTATTTGGAGTTGATAATTTCTCAGGCATTGTTCTTTTATTTTTCTTAATTGTTTCTCTGATATTCTTACCAATAATATAATGAATATTATTTGCATTACTTTCACCTTTAATATTATCTTCAATTAAAGCTGCTTCTGTTTGAGTAATTCTAAATAGATTAGCGCTTAACTCTTCACTACCCATATTATCTAAAATATCTTCCCTATACCTTAATCCTTTCCTTTTAGCTATATCATTAGCAGTCTCACCATTATATAAACCTTTATAACCACTGTTATGAAATTTTGGAAAGTTTCTTACACCTGCATTTCTTGCCGCAATTTGAAGAGATTGATTTCCTTTCTTTGTTAATTCCCTTTGGAAGAATCTTTTTTCATCTTCTGATAAAGAACTATACTCTCTTTCATTTAATTCCTGTCTTCTTGTTTGAACTGCAAAGTATGTTTGACCTAAAGCAACCATTTTCTTTTTCGGATCTGCATTTTGTACTATTAAATAGCAAATATATCTAGATAATTTATAATCTTTAATTAATTCTTCTTTTCCTTTTCCTGTTTTTATTGGCTTCCTAACTTCAGGAAGCCAAAATGAATCATCATTGGTACTATTTCTAAAAGATACAACGGCTTTATTTATAACATTTTCAAAGTTTTCCCATTTAGTATATTCAAGCAAAGGCATTAACTCTCTAGCTAACCAATATTCATTTCCATTTTCATCAATATGTTTAATGTTTTCAAAAACATTATTTGTATAATTTTTTATTTCATTCACTTAAAATAACCCCTTTCTAAATGACATTATAAAATAGTCTAATGTCGATTTTTTAGAGATTATGTCGAAACATAAAAAAAGAGTGATTAACACTCTTTTCATTATTGACCTAAAATGTAATCTACGATTGGAAGTAAATCGAAGATATCTACTCCATCAGCATTGTTATAATCAGCTGCTCTTAAGTAAGGTCCTGTTAATGGAACTGTATCAAGGATATGGTCTACGATTGGAAGTAAGTCGAAGATATCGATTACTCCATCACCATTTGTATCTCCAGGAACTACTAGAGTTCTTTCATCATATGTTGTTCCATTAATGATTAATCTTAGAATCATTCCTGTAGCAACTATTTCACCATCAGGTACTACTGAAAGACCATCAGCTCTATATAACACAAGATTTTCTGAAGGGTTATCAGTTTGTTCTCCCTTAAGGTCAGATGCTATAGAATCTACTCTTGCATCAGCAATTATATCTAATCCTTCGAATGTTTCAAGTTTTAATCCGAATGTATCAGAAGTAATCTTGTCTGCGAAGAATGTAGCTGTAATCTTATATGTCTTTGGATTACATTGATTTGCATTTCCTTCAACTGATGCATAAGCAGCTTTACAACTTTCTGAATAAACTGTTAATGTGTATTCAGTATTTTCACCACTATTGAAATCCCATGTAAATGTTGTAGAAGTATTATCTTCAGCATTTATATATCCATGAGTATGTGCTTCTGGAAGTGTAGCTGTTACTGTTGCACTTGGATAACTATTATTAATGAATATTGTATATTCAGTTGTACTAGCACTAAATGTTTCATTTAATGTACCAGCACTTACTGATAAACTTCCTAAATCAGTATTATTACATAATCTATGAATTGTTAATGTATATGTTGTAGTATCACTTGAGTCAGTAGCAGATGTTACAGCGATTGTTACATCATTTCCACCTTCAGCAAGTAAGATATTACTACTTTCTGATAATACAGGAGTAACTGATGTATCAGTTGCTACTGCACTAACATCTACGTTAGTAGTTGTATATGGAACATATACTGTATAACTTGATGGTGTTTTAGAATCAGCAGCGAATGTTGGACTATAAACTGTATAAGTTTCATCTGCTCCTGTTTTCTTAACAGTAATACTATGTAATGTTGATGAACTTTCAGTTGTAGGTTCACCAATATCAACTGTTACTGTATAAGTCTTAGGAGTTCCTTTTTCACTCTTAACTTCGATTTCATATGTACCACCATCAGTATATCCTGACCAAGTAGCTGAATATGGACTAGAAGTTACATCAGTACCACCCATCTTAATTGTAGCTCCACTTGGAATTGTTGCAGTTAATACTGAACTTGTAGTTCCATATGGAACTTCTAATTTATAATGAGTATCATCTTCTTTTGTAACTGTACCATTATCTGCAGTTAATCCAGTAAGTGAATTATCATCACTTAATTCAGGTCCTTGAACTTCACAAACAACTGTATAAGTTTGAGGTTCACCTTCTTCTGGAGTAACTTCGATTTCATATGTACCACCATCTGAGAATGTCCAGTCATCTTCATATGGAGATGTCTTAACTGTTCCATTCATCTTGATTGTAGCTCCACTTGGAATAGTTGCAGTGAACTTAGTTTCTGTAGCACTTGAACCATTTGGAATAGTTAACTTCCATCCACCAGTTTGTGGAGTTAATGTTCCAACTGATGATGTTAAGTTCAATGTCTTAGCATTATTCTTAACGTGAAGTGTTACTTCATAAGAACCACTACCTACTCCATTTTGAGCAGTTAATGTAATTGTAACTTTATTATCACCAGTAACTAAACCTGATGCATTAATCTTATTTGGATTTGTTCCATCTTTAGCAACTGTTCCACCAGATGTAATTGTTTGATTACTTATTGATGGACCATTAGTACCAGGATCAATAATAATTGCAGCAGTTGTTGTACCATTTGGTAGATTAACTGTATATTGTGTTTCGCTTGTACTAAATACTGGGTCTAATGTATAAGTAGTAGCTTCATCAGCACTCTTAACTGTTAATCCAGCAAGTACAGTATCGTTAGATAGAACTTTCTTTGTTATTACATAATCGTGATATGTACAAGTAGCACCTGTTACTGTACCAACATGTTCACAAGCTTCTGATTCAACTCTGATTGTGAATGTATTAGCACTTGTTAAATTCCATGCTCTACCAGTAAATTCTTTTGTTACTTTATTAGCAGTATCACTATTAATTGTAAGTTTAGCATTATCGTTATTAGCTGTTGCACTAATATTTGTTGAATTATTAGTATCATCAGTTAACTCTAAATCATAATTATAAGTTCCACTTACTAATGTAGGTTTAATATTTCCTACGCTAGAACTTAAGCTTGTTAATTCAGCAGAATCACTTAATCTATGAACTATAACTGTATAAGTTGCAGCTGATGCTCCACTATCTGCTGGAGGAGTAACTGTAATTGTTACTGTTGGGTTATCTCCATCAACTACTGTTGTAACAGGTTGAGTTGGACTAATACCAACTGTTGCAGATGAATTTTCTGCTGTAGCAGCTACTGTATATTGTGTAACACCTGATGGAACATAAACTGTATTAGATGAAGCAGTTGCAGAACCTGTAAAGTATTCAACATTGTTTTGATCTTTAACAGATATTGTTGCAAGTGTTGTAGCTGAGTTAATAGCTTCGTAATTAACTGTAAATTCTTTAGTAGCACATTCAGCTTGAATATCTGCTGAATATGTTGATTTACAACTTTCAGATTTAACCGTGAATTTATATGGACTTATTGGATCTTCAAGTGACCATGAATCTGTTTTAGATGCATTTTCATTTGTATTTCCTTCATCAATAAATCCATTGTATTTAGCTGTATAAGTTAAATTTGTAGTTGTCTTAGAATCAGAGAACTTACCAGTATATGTATAAGTACCATCTGCGATTGTTTCTTTTAATGCACCTTCAGTAAATGATAATGCACTAATTTCAGTTTTATTAGATACTTTATAAACATTAACTTCAATATCTTTATGAGTACCATCTTCTGCTGTTACTCTAACTGTTCCATTATTAGGACCATCAGTTAATGAAGTTAAAGCATCACCTGCACAAGTTGCACCATCTGATGCAGTACATGTAAATGTAGCACCTGTTTCAGATGGTTTTAAGTATACTTTATACTTATCTGTACCATCTGGAGTTGCATCTATTTCATTTACTTTTAAGCTTGTTAAATTCTTTTCATTGTTTAATTGTTTTAATGTAACTGTATAAACAGTAGCATCACTATCTGTACATGCAGTTGATGCATATTCAGCTTTACATTTTTCTGGGAATACTTTTACTGTATAAGTATTATTTCCAGCAAATGTCCATGAATCATTTGTTAAACTGTTTCCAGTTGCTTCAGTATTAATATAAGAATTAGTTGATGATGTAGCACTAGCAGTTACACCAGTTTCTACTTCACTAATCTTTAATTCATATGAAGTTGTACCAGCTGCAAATGCAGGATCTAAAGTTCCTTTACTGAATGTTAATCCAGTTAATTCTTTTGTAGATGATGGTCTATAAATATTAATGTTATATGATTGTGGAGTTCCTCCAGCTTCACTTGTAATTGAAACTGTCTTATTGTTATCTCCAACATTAACATTGTATTCTCCATCTCCTGTTACTTGTTGTTCTTCAGCACCTTTATCAACTACTAATTTAACGTTTTCTACATCAGCAGGAACATTTAATTTATAAGGAGCTGTTGGAGCAGGACTTGTTGTAAAGTCTATTTCATCATAAACTTCATCAGGATCACTTGGATTAACTACTTTAATCTTACTAGGTTTTGTACTAGTAGATATTAATTTCTTTGTAATTACATATATCTTAGCATCACTATCTGTACATGCAGTTGATGCATATTCAGTTTTACATTTTTCTGGGAATACTTTTACTGTATAAGTATCAGGACTTGCACTTGTGAATGTCCATGTTTCAGTTTTTGTATTACCAGTTGCTTCAGTATTAATGAATGATGTTGTATGAGCTGTTGCTGTGATTGATGTATTTGGTTCAGTATCATTAATCTTTAATGTATATTTAGTACCATCAGCATTATCTACAGTATCTAAAGATAATGTAGGTTTACTTGATGTTAAAGTAACAGTTGTATCTTCAGTTAACACATAAATATCTAAACTATAAGTTGATTTATGTTCTTCACCATATTCAGATACAGAAGTAATAGTTTGAACATTAGAACCAGTTGTTAAACCAGTTACATCTCCATCTCCTGAGATTGTAGCTTTAGAACCATCTGCTTTTTCTACTTCAATCTTAGCGGCAGTAGTTCCAGCAGGAACTGCAACTTTATAACTTGTAGTACCAGTAGCTATTGTCTTAGTACCATAAGTAGTATCTCCAACAGCACTCTTAACTGTAATTGATGTTAATTCAGAGATAGCAGATTTCTTAGTCATCTCTAATGTATATGTCTTAGTAACACATGTATCACCAGTTACCATACAACTTTCTGCATTAACTGTAATTGTGTATGTTATAGGGCTAGATGATAAGTTCCATGTATCATTAACTATATTATAAGTATGTGAAGCAGTAGTACCATTAAGTTTAGCACTTCTATCATTTGCTTCAGCATTAACTACAACACTTGAAACTGTATCTTCAATAATTGCAGAATATGCATTATCAGATGATTGGAATGCTTTATTCCACTTACCTATTGGATTAGTTCCATCGCTTGTAGTGAAACTCTTAAGTGTAGCATCTGTACCTGCTTTATGAATTGTTAATTTATAATCTTTAGTAATTGTTCTATCTTCAGCTTTAACTGTAACTGTATGTAACTTATTGCTTCCAGCTGAACCAGTAAGACTTACAGCACCAGTATTTACATATTCTTGTTTACCAGCTAATCCTGTTTTTGGTTCTACTGTTACATATACACCTGTTGCAGTCGATGGAACAACTACTGTAAATTCATCATCTTTTCCTGTTACTGGACTAACTGTATAATATGTAGATCCACCTTCAGAATCTCTTACTTTAAGTTCTTGAATTGAAGTATCAGCACTTAATTTAGTTGCATTTACTGTAATATCTGTTTGTTTACATACATTGTTATGTAATGATGCATAATCAGGATTACAACTTTCTGATTTAACTACTACATGATATGGTGTAGATTCATCAATTGTCCATGGTTTTGTACCACCATGATCTGTAACTGTAGTATCTAAATAAGCTTTAGTTGAATCAGTTGGTGTAATTGTAAAGTTTGTTGTTGTAATTGTAGAACCAACATTTAATGCATAAACTTTTGTTGTAGTATTACCACTTGTTGTTTCAGTTGGTGTTCCTAAGGTTCCAGCTGATGATGAGAATTCAGAAAGTGTCGCGTCTTCACTCAACCTATGAACCGTAATGGTATACGTTTCTTTATATGTATCGGTTGAATCATTTTTAGCCACACCGTTGATTGTAATTGTATTATCACCAACCTCTAAAGACTTAGTGTGATCTGTAACTTCTTTTGTTACATCTGAATCTGTTGGAACAGCGCTATATTTAACACTTGTTTCACTATTTGGTACTACTACTGTATAAGTAAATGTATTTGGATTATAACTTGCTGCTGGAATACCATATGTATAATTATCAGCAGTACCCACAATACTAATTGATGAGAATGTTCTATCAATTACTTTATAAGTAATAGTATATGTTTTAGGAGTACAATCTTCAGTACCTGAATAAAGTGCTGTTTTATATGCACCGAAGCAATCTGCTCCATAAGTTATAACTTGATATTTATCACCAGTTTTAACATTTGTTAAAGTATCACTAATTGTTGAAACTTGGTTTTTAGCTTTTAAAGTTGATTCTGTTCCTGAAGCAGGAATAAATTTAGATTGAAGACCACCAGTGTTATCTTGAAGTGTTGCACTAACACTTACACTAGCAGCTTGGCTTGGTTGTAAATATACATCATAATCTTCGATTGATGGTTCAAAAGTGTTTGGGCTAACCCATTTACCGGGTGATGTCAAAGCACTTAAATTTGTATTAGGTACATGATATGTAATTGTATATGTAACTACATTACTATCTGTTCCAGTTCCTGATACTGTAAATGTACCAGTTCCTGTAGACAATAATTTAGTACCAATATCACCACTAACAGATGCTCCATCTGAATAACTAGCAGTTATATAAATACTAGGTAAATTAGCTGGTAAATATAAATCATATGCATTAGTACCATCACTAAAGTTAACTGGATAAGTACCACTTGGATCACCAAATTTAAATTCTTTTGCTCCAGAAGCATTTGATTCAAATATTTGAATATTAGTAATTGGAGCAGCTGCTTGAGGTAAAGCATTACCTAAAGTAAATGTTGTACCATCAGTATAGTAATAATAACCTTGAGACTCACCGTTTCTTGCAAGCTCATTCCATTCACCATAAGCAACTTCTGCTTCATAAGGTTCCAATGCTGTTTCACCTTGAATAGTATCTTGATCTTCTACCTTAACTCTAAATACGAAATCATATACATATGGTCCAGTTTGTGAACCCCAAGGTAATAGATAATTTCCAGCACTACCTGTATTTGAAAAACATAAGATTTTACCAACTGGAATAGTAGATTCAGTACCTTTACCAGAAATCTTTCCTAAACCTTCACCATAACCAATTTGATGATTCCAATAATAGTAAGTTTCTTCTTCATCTTCATCATAATAATTTGGGAAAGAATTTTCATAATAGTTTGCATATATTAATTCAAATTTATTTGGATCATATTGAAATGATGCAGATAATGCAGCAACGTTAGTAATAGTTCCAGTACTTATATTACCTTTTACCAATAATAAAGTTTCTTTATTATTTGCTTCATCATAATATAAAGGAACTGTATCACCATCAGATACAAGTGTATATTTATTATCTTTTCCACTTTGAACAGCTTTGTTACAAGCTGTTGCAGACTTGGAAGTAGTATCTCCTGAGTTTGGACAGATATATACAGTTACGGAACTTGTACCACAGGGTCTTGAGCCACCACAGCTTTCATGCGTTGCTAGTACAACATCCTTATATAGAATAAATGTTAAGAGAAATATAAATATTCCAAAACAATTTCTAAACATTTTCTTCATAATATCAATCCTCACACTCTACTATAATTGTATTATTTTTCTTACTCTTCTTCAATATTATTCTTACTCTTTTTTGACTTTTTCTTATCTTTCTTAGAATAAGCAGAAGAGTCTTTTTTATTTCTAATCTTCTTAATAATGAAGATTATTACTGCAATTAAAGCAATTACTATAATTGCTACAATTATCCATACCCAAGGTCCTATATCCTTAGGTATAGCTATATATATACTCATATTTCCTGAAGGTGCAGTAACTAAAACTGCATAAACTCCAGCTCCTGCTGATAGATATGTAACTATTGATTCAGGATCTTGAGCAACTCCTTCAAGAGTTATGTCTTTTTTCGCACTTTTGTTGTAGTAATATAAATGAACTCCACTATCAAACTTTTGAGTAAATTCACCATTATGCATTGTTAGAGATGCAAGAAGTGCATTTGTACTAGACTCTCCATTTAATACTTTTGCTCTTACTACTGTTATTGTATATACTCTTTCAGATTCATCTTCTGCTTTAACTGAAATTGTATATATATTATTACCAATTCCAAGGGATTCAGGTCCATTGAAATTAATTACTCCATATTTTGTATCACTTGCTTCATAAGAAAAGTTAACTTTTTGTACTTCATATGGTAAATATACAGCATAATTAGTTGTATCTTTATCAAATGCTGGGCTAAGGATTCCAACATCTATTCCTAAAGTTTTTAAATAATTATCTGTATTAAGAACTTTGTTAGGGTCTTTTCCCCTAGAAGCTTTGATTGTGTAAGTCTTTGAAGAACCATTTTCTGCTGTTACTGTGATAGTAACATTAGTAGTTGCTTCAGCTTCTAGGTTATTGTTATTAACACTTACCTTTGACTTACTATCAGAAGCTTTATATTTAATATTTAAACTTGTTACTGAGAAAGGTACAGAAATAGAATACTCAGTAGTATTACTGTTAAATCCTGGGCTTAAAGATCCATCGCTAACAGATAAACTATCTAAGTTATTATTACTACTTCTATCATCTTTTCTATTAACATTAATTGTATATGTTTTTGTATTACCTGCTGGTGCTGTAACAGTAACATTTATTCTGTTACCACCATAGCTAAGTGATTTATTTCCAGTTCCACTTACTCTTGCACCACCATCTTGTGCGCTAGCAGATACTGAAACACTACCTACGTTTGAATCAACGTTACATGAATAACTTGTACCACCATTAAAACCAATGTTACATCCACTTACAGAAAGGCTTGAAAGATTAGCATTTTCTGATGGAGGTTCATTAATTCTAATTCCTAATGGTGAAGCTCCGAAGTTACATTGTCCTGTAGCTGTTTCTCCTTTAGCACCACTAAACGAAATACTTGTAGATCCAGTTCTTAATGCTTTAAATATAACTGTACCTATAGTTCCATTCCCTTGGATTGGTCCTGACATCGAATAACAAACTATTCTTGAAGAACCACTACAAGTTAAACTTGATTTATTAGTATAAGAAACCAATTGAAGATATGAGCCGTCAAAAGTCAAATCTGCTTGAAATCCTTTTACTAATGAATCTGCATTAATTCTTACACTGTAAGTATATTGTCTTCCTTGTATTATTGTCGTATCCCCTGAATAAGAAAGAGAAGCACTTGCAGCAAGTGCTCCTTTAGGAGCGACAATTAAAAGTCCTAAAGAAAGAATTGTTAATTTAAGAAATCTTTTAATTGTCTTTAACATTTTTATCGTCCTCCGTTTTCTCTTCTTCTTATTTCATCTTTTTTTCTATTTAATTCTTCTTGTTCAAGAAGCATTTTTAATTTTTCTGGATTTTTAGTTTCTAGACCTTCTTCGATTGCATCAATAAGTTCATCTTTAGTTACGACTTCATCATATGGATCGTAAGGAATTTCTTTTGGTGCTTCATGAGTTGGAATAGCAACTGGTTCATGTTCAATTGTTGGATTTAATGCTTTAACTACTTTTTCATCAGCATTTTCTAATTCAACATCTTTTTGAACTTTTGAATCTTGGTTAAGAATACCATTTGGATAAACTGTATCATCATCAGTTCCATTTCTTGATCCGAAGTTAAATTCTGGTTTGAAATCAATTACTGGAGCTTGTTCAACGATTGGTTCATCTTTCTTTCTTCTTCTTGCTAGTAATAATAGGATTAAGAAGAATGTTAATAATAATCCACCAATGATTCCTGCTACTATAGCAAATTGTCTATGAGTTAATCCTAAAATCTTTTTAGGTTCTTTATATACAGAAAGTGTATAAGTTCTTGTATAACCATTTTTATCAGTTACTGATACAAGGATTGTATTCCATCCTTCTTTTAGGTTTTCATTACCATAAGTCTTAACTGTTGAACCTTCAGGTGCAGTTGGATTTAATGGTAATTTATCAACGTTACCAGGAACATTGATTGTATATCCTAAGATATCTGGATCGAATCCAGGTTGTGGAGTATATCCTCCACCAATACCGATGTCTACAAGTTTAGTTCCATCTTCATCAGTTGTTCTTGTTACGTTGAAGATGATTGTTCTTGTAGTACCATCTTCTGCTGTAATCTTAACAGTTACAACATTGATTTTACCTACTTGGAAATTTTCATTTCCAGTTACTGTATATTTAGCATTAGTATCATTTAAGTATAATGATAAGTCTAATTTTTCTACATCATATGGAACAGTAACGTTATATACATCTACATCATTTGAGAATGCTGGTGAAATAGTATGTGGAGAACCAATGTTAATTGTTTTAACTCCAGTATCACTACTTGGTTTTCTAGTAGTAGTTGATTTTTCACCTTTCTTAGTTGTTCCAGTTGTTCCTGTAGTAGCTGGGTCTGCAGGTTTATGAACATTGATTGTATAAACTCTCTTAGATCCATCTTCTGCTGTTACTGTAACAGTTACAGTATTGTTTCCAGGTTGAAGATTAGTTCCACCACTTACTGAAACAGATGCTTTAGAAGAATTTGGAATACCTGCAACACTAATTGAAGTTACATCTTTTCCAACTTCTAATGTATAATTTGTTTTATCTTTATCAAAGCCTTCAATAGTAGTTCCACCTACTGTTAAGTCTTTTAATGTGTTATCTCCATCTTTTGGAGTTGGTTCTGCTTGTTTATTAATTGTAATTGTATATTCTTTCTTAGTAACACCATCAGCCGCAGTAATTGTTACTTTAGCAGTTGAAGTATCACCAGTTAATGTGAAGTTTCCATCACCACTAACAGTTTGTCCAGCTTCACCTTTAGTAACTACGATTGTTACAAATGTAGCACTATTTGGAACTGTTACTGTATAACCTAAAGTATCAGCATTGAATGAAGGGCTCATTGTATAACCACTTACACTAATACTTGCTGGTTTAGCATTTGTACTTGGTGCTGGTGTACTTGATGAGCTACTAGAAGCAGCTTTTGATGTACTACTTGTAGATGAACTAGTTGCTTTACTAGTTGAACTACTTGATGGAGCAGCTCCACCAATTGTAATAGTTAAACTAGCTTGAGTTATAACATCACATGCATCATTTGTTGTTGTATTAGTACAGTTTTGTTTTGTATCTGATGTTGTTAAAGTTGTAGTACCTTCTTTTAAAGCTTTAAATTTAAAAGATGCAACTAAAGTTTTAGTATTTGGTGATACACCAGTAGCTTTAGTCATATCAAGGTATACAAACTTCATTGTTGCTGGTGCAAATGATACACCATCACCTTTTGTATAACTCTTATATTCTAAGTAAGATGAATCATGATTAACTTTACCTGAATATGAGAATGAAGTAGCAGATGTAGTAATATATAATTTATATTCTTCTTCATCTCCTACACCTATATTTGTTTTTCCTTCAATGGAATATTTTGCTGTTGAACCCGCAAGAGTTGCAGCATTAATTGCACTCATTCCAAATATGGTCGCAACGAATGCAAAGATTAATAATAAAAATTTCTTTCTCACTTTAAACACTCTCCTATATTTCTATTTTTATATTAACATAAAGAGTCAACTATAGTAAATAGCCAACTCTTTATTTAATATTTTAACTATTAATAATAACGTCAACTACTGATAATAAATCGTAAATATCTACTTCTTCAGTTCTATCATAATCACCAGCTTCGTAGTATGGACCTTCAAGAAGTGTACTTTCTAGAATATGGTCTACTATAGCAAGTAAGTCATAAATATCTACTTCAGTATCCCCATTTGTATCTCCAGGGACTACTAATAATTTTCTATCAGCTTCATTTTTATTAATTATTAATTTTGCAATCATTCCTGTTCCAAGTGGATCACCATCTGGAATTTCGTCATTATCTAATTTATCAAATACCTTTATTAAAGAGTCATCATTATCTAATTGTGTTTTAAATACACCACCAGTAGTTCCTCGAGCTACATCTAGGACTAATCCTACTGTTCCATCTTCTGGAGTAGTAATATGATGTCCATAAGTTTCAGATGTAATTACTTGATCAGAACCTTCTCTTTCAATAATGATTCTATAGAATCCTGGAGTACCATCTTCTGCAGTACATTCAATCATTATTTCATTTTCTCCGATATTTAAATATGGAACTGTATAAGTTTGTAATAGATTAATTGGAGCATTGTATTTCATTTGTCCAATCTTAACTGAAGAACCATCAACTTGAGGTTTAAATGAAATAACTGCTGATGTTACATCAAAATCATATGTAAATCTATAATCTTGAATATCAGGATTAAATGCAAATGATTGATTAGAAACATATAGGTCAGATAACTTCCAATTATCAGAAGCTTCTTTCTTATAATTGATTGTATATGTTTGAGTTGTTTCACCATCTTCAGCGATAACAATTATTTGAATATAACCATTTCCTGTTGTTATAGGAATTGTTACATTATTTGTTGGTTGAACAATGCCATTTACTAAGTAATGTAAGTTAGCATTAGAATCTGTAGGAGTAACATTTACTGTTGCACTAGCATCTAAGTAAGGAATTGTTCCAATATCATATGTATCATTTTCTAGAGTAAAAGCAGGATCTATTGGATAGGCATTTCCTGTTGGATCTAGAACTTCTAAACTTGATAATGTAGTTACTTTAGAAGCTTCTCTCTTAGCTCTGTTAACTATTACTGTATATGTTCTACTTTGAGCATTTGGATCTTGAGGTATTACCTTAACATAAACTATGTTTTGTCCTACGACTAAGTTTTCAAATGTAAATTCATATTGATAATAGTTAATTGGTTCTGAAGATGCTCCATTAGCATTAGATGTTCCAATTTCTAATGTTGCATACTCAGATGTAGCTGTTGCTTCGAATGTAACTGCTTCAGTTGTATAAGGAACTGTAATTACATAACCAGCATAAATAGCTCTTGAGAATCCAAATGGTAATGCTTTTCCTTCTTGATCTTCTGCTGTTAAATCTAGAAGATAAGCATTAGCAGATGGGATTATATCATAGTCAATTGTATAAGTTTTAGTTGTTACTGCATCTTCTGCTGTTACATTAACTGTAATTCTATGAGTACCAACTGTTTGTGGAACACTCATCGATTCACAATTATCAACAGTTCCGTCCATATCACAGACAACTGTTGCAGCACTATTTGATTTAGTATAAGCAACTGCTAAATGAGTTGTACCAAAACTTATATCTTCCATATCGTAGTTAAATAATGTCTTCTTGAATGTTTGTTCAAATGAATAACTAACTACTGAAAGTGAGTTAAGATATGCATCTGTTGATTCAGCCATTATAACTGCAAATTTATAAGTTTGTTTAGTTTCTCCATCTTCTGCTGTAGTCTTAAGTTGAATTACTAAGTTTTCATCGTAATTGTAAACTGTATTTCCAACTACTTCAGTAGTATCTTCTTCAGGAATACCTTCAACTTCGAATGTTGATGTTCCATATGGAAGTGTAATTGTATAAGAAGCAACTGAAGGGTTAAACTTAGGACTTACAGTACCTTTACTTAAGTTAACTGCCTTAAGATTTGCATTTGATGAATAATCTTTATGAATATAGAATGTATAATCTTGAGTTGTGGTTTTATCTTCAGCTCTTACAGTAAATGTATAAGTTGATGCATAGTATGAATAATGTGCTGGATTATTAACAGATGTAATAATTTGAGTTGTTCCAGGTTTTTCTACTGTTGCACCACTTGATGCTGTTGTAACTGTAACATCAGTATCTGTAATTTCTTTTAAGCTTGGATTTGTTACTACATAATAGTAATCATATACACCTTCTTGAATTGCAAATAATTGATCATAGAACATTACATATGTTGCTGTTGCATCTGTTGAAGGTTCTCTTGTAACTTCAATTATATATTTTTGAGTTGAAGTTCCATCTTCAGCAGTTACAGTAATTGTAATTTCATTTCTTCCAACAGGGATATTAATATCTCCAAGTTGAACTGTAGATTCACTACCATTTTCTATTTTTAATTTAGTATTAAATGTAGCATTAACATCATTCTTAATTGCTGAAACATCAATACTTGATTTAAAGTTAGGAATTACTATTCCATCTACTCTATAGTTACCATTTTCGTCTAAGTACATTGAATTTTCGTAACCAACATCATTCTCATTGATATATTCAATTCCTTTAACCTTTAATGATGATAACTTGTTATCATTATTAGCTGCTCTATTAATTGTTAATCTATAAACTGTAGATGAGTAAGTATCTTCTGAAAGAACTGTGATAAGTACTAAGTTAGCTGTATTACTTGCTAGACTTACATATCCTTCATAACTATTTATCTTACTATCATCAGTAATAGTATTTCCATTAACTTTAATTGATGAAATAGATGCTCTTGATTGAGCAGTAACAGCTGTATCAATGTAAACTGTTTCTACATCTCCAGCTACATCCATTTCATAATCAACTTTAGTAACATTATCAGCTACAAATTCAGGAGTTAAAGTAAATTCATTAGCTTTTTCATCATCGTCATATATTTTTAAACTTCCTAAAGTAGCGATTGTATTTAATCCTCTTACGATTGTTAATGTATATTCAGTTTCTGTTAAACCACTTTGAGAAGTGATATGAATTGGAATTACTATCTTTTCATCATCATCAGGATCATCATTAGTAAATGAATATGTTCCAGCACCTGTAACCACAGCATTATCATTTGTCTTTTCAACAACGATTGTAAACTCATCTGCTGTTGAATCAACACCAACTGTATATTCAAGAACATCTTTCTTGAATGCAGGTGTGAATGAACCATTCTTATTTACATCAGTTTCTACTATGATGTTATCAAGTGTAGAAATATCACTTGGAGCTCTTGTTACTTTAATAATATAATCTTTAACTGTTCCATCTTCAGCAGTAACAGTCATCATTACATTAGTTATAATACCTTCATTTAATACCGTAGGTTGTACATTAAATTGAGGTTTAGCATCATAATCTGCTGCTGTTGCATTGAAATCAATTCTTACATTATCATTATTGACTTCATGTGTTTCATTTGTAACTGTAACAGTACATATTCTTGTAGAAAGGTTACATGAAGCTTTCTTATCAGCTACATAAATACTGTTGAATGAAGCATCATTATTTTTTCTACGAGTTACATAGAAGTAATAGTAACCAACTGTTCCATCTTGAGCAGTAACTGTAGTAACTATTGCATTACTTCCTGTTTTTAAATGTACTCTATGAGTAGAATCAGTTGTATCAATTGATTCTCCACCACTTATACTATATTCAGCAAATGAATCAGTTGTTTCATTTGTAATATCAATATATGTCTTTGTATAGTCTACATTATCATATCTGTATTCATATAATCTAGTTGCTGTATTTTCAAAATTTGTAATTTGTTCAGTACCATCAACTTTATATGATTTTAATGTTGTATCATTGTTATAAGTTCTATAAAGAAGGATTGGATGATCTTCCCAAGTTCCATCTTCAGCTTTAATTCTAATAATAACAATATTTAAACCTTCTGGATAAGCACTATATGACAAATCATTAAGTATTGCTCCGAATGTTGTATGGTCAAGTGATTCATTAAATGAAACACCTTGACTGTTTAATAAGATTTGTTCTACAACTGCATATGGTGAATTAGGAACAATCTCTAATGTTACATCATTAACATTAGCAGGTGCTCTAGCATTAATTACACCATCAATTAATTCTTGAGGAATTATTTCAGTTTCATCTGCATAATTTCTAATAGTAATACTCTTATAAGTAGTATCACTTGATTTTTGTCTTGCAAGTGTAATTACATATGTTCTTGTTACTGACTCATCTTCAGAAGTAACAATTACTTTTACTTCTGCAGCTCCTGAAGTAGCATCAATTGCCATTTGTTCACCACAATCAACAACTTCATCATTCATTTCACATGTAACTACTGCTTTTTCATCAGTAATATGTTCTTTATCAGTTACTGTATAACCAATTGTGAAGTAATCATTATCTTTAGGAACTGTTACTTCATAATTAATTGTTTCTTTTGATTCATCATCAGCAACGAATAATGGACTAAATGTACCAAGTTCTCCACCAGATGTTAATGTTAATTCATGAAGACTCGCTTTATTTGATTTACTTCTTGTTACATTAACAGTAATTATTTCATCTGTAACTCCATCTGGTGCAGTAACAACTACTGTAACTGCATTAGATACAACTGTAGTTAAAAGGTTCTTAGAAGTAACTTCATAAGTTGGATCTGGGTCAGATTCCATAATTCCAGGAGCAAATTCAAATACTACATTTTCTTGATTTGCAACATCTACATCATTTGGAACTGTTACCGAGTAAATTGTATTTTCTTCTTTAGTTGCCTCTACTCCAGCAACTTTAACTTTAGTTATATTAATATTACTATTTAATTTACGTTTTATATAAATTCTATAGTTTTTCTTAATAGATGGGTCTTGTGCTTGAACTGCGATAACGATTTCATTATCTCCAGTATTAAGTGTTATATTACCCCAACTATCCGCTTCATAAAGAACTTCTTTTGTTGTTGGATCAACACTAGTAATTGTAAATGATCCATGTTCAGTATCGCTTAGAAGTGCTGTTACTTTAATGCTTGTCTTATCATATTCAACATCACTTGCTGCATAAGAAGTATTTCCTGATGTAAATGATGAAACCCCAACATCATCAAGTAAGATGTTTGTTAAATCTGCATCTTTGTTAAAGTCTCTTGTAATATGTAAGTAGTATGATCTAGTTACATCTGTATTTTCAGCTCTAACATCGATTATAATTTCATTTTCTTGACCACATTGTAAATCAAATGGATTAGTTAAAATACCATCAACTGTATGTCCATTGTATTTAGCTCTATAGATTTCAGCTTTACCTGTATCTTCAACAAGTGCTGTTACAGTAGCTTTATCTACTTCATATGGATATGTTATATAGTAATGTTTCTCATCATGGTTAAATCCTTCAACAAGAGTTCCATTTACTTTAATTTCACTTAATCTTGGGTTTGAAGATAAACCTCTTTCTACTACGATTGAGTAGTTAGCAACTGTTGTATCTTCAGCAGTAACTGCAAGTGGTTTAGTCATTGTAGAATCACTTGGAGGCATTTCATAAACTGTTGTGTCTTCAGGTGAAATACTAGCTTCTTCACTTATTACTGTTTTAAATTTGAAATGAGTTGTATTAGATGAAACAGTAACTTTACAAGTTCCATTTACTGGTACACACGAGTCTTGATAAAGATAATTTTCACCATCAGGTGATGCATAAATTTCAACACCAGTTAATGCGTTTTCTCTACTCTTTGTTCTAGTAATAACTAATGTGTATTCTCTTGAAGATTCACCATCTTCAGCTGTTACTGTGAACTTATACTCATTATCTTGTTTAGTTGAAAGTTCAATCTTAGCACCTTTTGTAACTGTTGCATTAGGGTCACTCTTTACAACTGTTACATCTGTTGGTAATAATTCTTTCTTACTATTAGGAACTATTACGTACCATTTACCATCACCAGGATTTAATGTTGGTGTATTAGATGAACCATTTACTAATACTGAAGTAATTGAAGTATTAGTATTTTTAACTCTTGTTATCTTAATAGTATAAGTTTTAGTATATTGTTCATCTGTATTATGAGCAAATACCTTTACTTTTAATGTGTTTTCACCAGTATGTAATGGTACATTTGCACTAAATTTCTTTGCATCTGTAGAATCAATAGTATGTGTTACTTTTTGATTGCTATCATCATAAATTTCTACAGTTGAATACTCATTAGTAACCATACCTTTAACTTCTACTGAAGTAGTAGCGTAAGGTACTGTTTGAGTTGTAATTGTATAATCTAAATCATCAGGATTAAACATTTCATTAAATGCATATCCTGTAGCACTTAAACTATCTAGAGTTGCAATTGTATATAAGTCTCTTCTTAATTCAATTGTATAAGTTCTTTCATCTAATGATTCAGATTGAACTGTTACTTGAATTATGTTTGCAGGTCTTGCTTGAGTTGGGAATTGAAGACCACTTAATTCTACTTCAACTGCCTTAGTACTTGGATCTGCAGTAAATGAAACTTCACTATTATTTAATTTAACACTAATAATATTTGAATATACAACACTTGGTCTTGCTACAAGTGTTACTCTATCGTATTCACCATCAATTGATGATGTATAATCTGTTTTCTTAGTAGTAAATAACTCATTGAATGCTGTTTCATTAAGTTTTAATTGTGCTAAGTAACTGTTTGAAGATTTAGTTCTTGTTAAGTAAAGAATATAGGTATTAACTGTACCATCTTCAGCTGTTACTACAACATTAACATCACTACTTGAAACATTAAATGTTTGAGTTTGTGTTTTAAGTGTAGCTGCATTTGGTGTAAGTGTTGTACCTGTTGTTACATCATTAATTGCAACTTTACCATAAGTTTGATCAGCAGTATTTGCTGTAATTGTTACATTTGATACTGTTGCATCATACGTATATGTATAGTAATTTGTATAATTTGGATCAAATCCTGGAGCAAATGTTCCAACAGGATTACTTGTTACATTTAATCCACTTAATTTAGCATTGTTATTTAATCTATGTACATATACATAATATGTAGTTATTGAATTATCTTCAGCTGTAATTACTACTGGTAAGTAGTTATCACCAACCTCGATTGATATCTCTCCAGTTCCAGAAGTAACTCTTGCATATGGATCAACAGCTGATGCATTAATAGTAACCTTATCAATTGCATTAGCAATGTTATCAGTTACTTCATATAAATCATATGTTTTTCCACCAACTGTATAAGTTGTTTTATTTAAAGTTTGCAATTGTTCATTAGCTACTACTGAGATTGTATTTAATGAGGAATCAGTAGATGCAGGTTCTCTAGTTAAAGCTATTGAATAAGTATTACTTTGACATTTATCATTAGTATTTTCATTTAATCCGATATAGTCGTATTTACAACTTTCTGAATAAACTCTTACTGTTCTTGTTGTAGTAGAACCTAGTACATTAGAATCAATATCCCATTCTTGAGTAAGAGTAATTGCATCTTCATCTGCTCCAATAAATGCTCCACTATAATTAGTTTCAGCATTAATTGTAGTATGCCCTGTTCTATAAGGAACAGTAGCTGTATAAGCTGTTGTTGAATCTAACTCAACCGTTTCATTAAATGATATATCAGCATCAGTTAATGTAAATGTTTTAAGCGTAGCATCATTAGATAATCTATAAATTGTTAAAGTGTATTCTAAAGTATCACCATTAGCAGCTGTAACTGCAATTGTTTCTTCATTAGCTCCTACTGCTAAATCAGAATAAGTAATATTAACACCTGTAATTGTTTTATAATGTATTGAATTAGCAGAACCAGCTACATATACACTAGTTATATCATTTGGAACAACTACTCTATATTCAGTAGTAGTTGATTGTCCTGCTTCGAATGCAGGACTCATAGTATATGGAGTTGTACTTGAAGAAGTTTCAGAAACTGTTAAATTTCCTAAAGTAGCATCATTTTCCTCAGTACCATATATTTTTAATCTAAAGTTAGTAGTATCATAATCAACTGCTTCAAGATCTGTATTTGTTGCTTCAGCAAATTGTTTATCAGCAGCATTCATTATGATGTTTGTATATGTTCCTACCTCAGCTTCAGGGTTAACTAGGAAGTATTCTCTAAAGTATGATACAACTCCGCCGTCAGTATTACTTTGTTTAAGGTCATATCTAGGGTCTGTAGATGAGTTTGCACCTAAGAAAATACCAGTACCATTTTCTGCATATCTCATGAAGTTTACTGTAGGTGTCCATTTAGATATTTTTTCATCTTCATCTTCATCATATTCATAAGGGAAATCGAATGTACTAGATCCATATACATGTCCATCAGTATATGTAGGTCTACTAGAAGCAATCAAAGATAATACACTAGAATCCCAGTTCCATGTTGTATTAAAACTACGGATAGAATTATCTTTAACGTCGATTTTACCAACAACTAAGATGATATTTTTATATAAGCCGTTTGAATCACCATATAGTGATAAGTTGCCATTATTGCCAATTTTATAACTATCCAATTCATTATGATTGTATTTAGTGTTACATTGACGAGCTTCTTGTTCATAATCATCAGATTCTACAGGGCATTTATACACTTCAAAATAATGCATAACATTTTCTGCATTTACTTCTTTCAATCCTAGACTAAAACATGTTACTAGTAACAACAATAACGTATATATCTTAACCGTTTTCTTCATATGTAACCTATCCTCACTATACTTTTACCCTATTTTATATATTAATATTACCATAAAAAAAACTTGAATTCTATATATTCAAGTTCATTTTTATATATTTATTTCATTTCCTTCGAAAGTATATAACTTGTTATTTATTTTTACGTAATTATTATCTATTTCAAGTTCTTTTTTTGTAGAGAAAACTGGCTTATATTCGTTATTTAATATAATATTTGTATTTTTATCTTTAACATAGAAATAATCATCAATATTTGTATTAATTACTTTAATTTCATCATAATCATTTAAAACTTTTTCATTATTTTTAAATAAATCACATTTTTCATTACAAGCTAAGTAATATTCACCATAATTTTCTATCTTTTCATAGTTTTTTATATTATTTAATAATTCACTTTCATAGACAACTTCTTCTTTACAAAGAACCCTATCTGCCTCATCAATCTTTGGATATTTACAGCTAAAATTATCTATTACTCTTTCATTCTTATAATAAACTCTATTTGTATCTCCAGTTACTAATAGGATATTATTAAATTCTTCTAAGTTAGAAACTTTTTTAACATCTCTTTCCTCATATTCAGTACCATCTATATTAAATAAGTACTCTTTTCCATCGTAATATACTAAGCCATAGTTACTTGATTCTTTAAATACTATTTGTTTTTTCTTCTTATATTTTCTAGAGAATAAGATTTCTCCTTTAGAATTATATACATGATAATTACCATCATATAATAATGCTACATAATTACGTACTATCTTAGATACAATCTCGCTTTTTGATTCAATCTTTCTGATTAATCTATTATTACCTGTGATTAAGTATGCATCTTCACCTTTATATGCTAGATATAATCTTCCATATTCTTCGATTGTATCGTATTCACCAAAGTTAATTATAAAATCACCATACTTATCAATAATTGCACTTTCATTATTTGTATTAACAATTAAAGTATAATCATCATTAAACTTTTCAGCATAAGTTAAATCATCTTTAATAATTCTTTTTCCATAATTATTATACATACTTATCTTCGAATCATTATTAATAAAAAATGTATAATTAATAGTTTTATCTTTCCTATTAACTAATGTAGATATTAATGTACATACTATAATTAATATCACTGTTAAAACAATTACTTTTGTATTCTTCATATTTACTCACCATATTAATTATACCATATAGTTTTAAACATAATAAAAGAAGTTGTATTAAACAACTTCTTTTTGTTTTAATCTTCCAACTTACTACTCTTACCAGCAACGTATGAAGAAATTTCATTCTTATCTACAGCTGATAATGTACCATCATAGTTGATATCTATTTGTGCTTTGGCTAAATCAGTTGTTGCTTTTAATTTGCTTATGTATCTTGAAGCTTCAGTAAAGTCTGTCGCTTTTACGACACCATCACCAGGTTCATCATAAGTACCAATATCGCCTTTAACTATAACGGTAATTTCATCATGTACTTTACCTGCAATTTCAAGTTTAAGTACTAATGCACTACCAGTGAACTGAGTAAGATCTGTAACTTCTGTGCCATTACTATATACATGTAAGTATGTCGCAGGATTACTGAAGTTATCAAGGAAATCATTAATAGTTGTCTTAGGTTGAACTCCCGAAACATAATCTAAATTATATAGATTATATGAATTATCAACATCAGTTTTATGTGTTACATGATATGTATCACTCATTATTGTTTTACTAAGTACATAAACAGTTGTTATACCCTTAATATCAGGATCTTTATCACTTCTTATTTCTACTTTTGTAATACCTTGTTTTAAGCCTGTGATCTTACCATCTTGATCTACTGATGCGATAGTATTATCAAGACTTACAAATGTAACATCTTTAGATGTTGCATCTGCAGGTTCAATAGTATAAGTAAGTGTATATTCTTCAGATATTACGATAACTATTTCATCTTTAGATGGAACAATCTTTTCGATATCTTTTCCTCTAGTAACTGTTAAAGTATAAGTTTGAGTATCACTTCCATCACTACTTGTTACAGTAAATGTAATAACTGTTTCACCATATTGAAGTGCATAGAATGGTTGCATTGTAACCGTTGCTCCAGCATCTTTAGGTTTAACATCAAGTACAATTGTAGAAGCATCATCTTTAACTGTTAATTCATATTTATTATCTCCTAAATATGAAGGTTTACCTCTATCTGTATCTAAGTCGATATCCGTTTCTCCCGAAACTGCACCATGAATTGTAACAGTATAAGTATTAATTTCTCCAGAAGCACTTGTTACATTTATCTTATAAAGTAAGTTAGATGCAGGTGGAACACTAATAGTTTGATAAACTTTATCAAGATTATCTACTGTTGCACCTTCACTCCAGTTACCTTTAAGCTTAATTTCTGTAACACCATTTGGAAGTGTTAATTCATAATCGAATTGAGTTTTTAACAATGATTCAGTTGGAGTAACTGTCCAAGTTCCTGTGTTAGAAGTTAACTCAGTTAAGAAGTTAGCTGTATCTTTTCTAGTAATTTCTACTGTATATGTTCGTTTAGCTCCATTAGAAGCAACAACTTGAACATATACATAGTTCTTACCATAATCAAGATCAACTTCTTTTTCTCCACCAGTTCCACTCTTAGCTTCGTCATTAATCTTAATTGAAGCATCACTACTTCCTCTGAATGCACCTACGGTAGCTTTATCAACAGTCGAAGGAACTTCAACTTGATAGAACAATGTTAATGGTGCAAATGATGGACTCATTGTATAACCTTTAACATAAAGATTAGATAATTGATCATCAAGTGGATTTGTAGGAGGAATACTTCTATAAACCTCAATCTTATAAGTTGTAGTTGCAGGATCTGCATTTGGATTATTAACAGTAATAGTTACTGTTGAAATACCATTTGCAGTAAATCCTGAGTTGTCAGTAATTGTAACTGTAGAATCATCATCCTCAGGAATTGCATATCCCTTACCTATTGGATTAGTTATCTTATTATAGAAGTCTAATGAAGTAATTTCATTTGGAACTTCTAAGTAATAAGTAAATGTATCAGGATCAAACTTAGGATCAAGTCTTCCTTCAGTTACTAATAATTCTTTTAATTTAGAAGAAGGTTTCTTAGTCATTGTTACATAAATGACATAAGTTGTTTTTGTAACTCCATCTTCAGCAGTAACTTCGATTGGAATTTCATTTAATCCTTCTTTTAATACTGTTGTAGAATTATAAACCATCTTAGCAGAATTATCTGTTCTAAATGGAATAATATTATAAGTACCATTTTCTCTATAAGGAACTTCTTCATAGTATTGAAGTGTAGTTGCTGAGAATGTTGGTGTGTAACCATCACCAGTTACTTGTGTACCACCCATTGCAATACTTTCATTGAAGCTTGTATATAGAGCTTTTAATGTAGATATCTTTTTATACTCTTTAAAGATATTAAGTGTATAAGTTCTTACATCACCTGAATCAGCAGTAACAGCTACTTGTACATAGTTATTACCTGGTGATAATGATATAGCACCACTTACTATATCTGTACCAGTATAAGTCTTAGATATAGAATTAATTTTTACATTAGCTGTTGGGCTTGATGCATCTGCATAAACTAATACTTTTGATACATCACTTTCAACTTTAACTTCATAAGTACCTGTATCTGTCATCTTAAACGCTGGTTTAAGCTCTCTATCTTGAACCTGTAAATCAACTAGATAGTTATCTTTATCTGCTTCAAGTGTTACATAGATCTTATAAGTTCTCTTTGTTTGACCATCAGGTGCTGTAACTTCAACATTAATTATATTAGTCTTATCTAATTCGAAATCTTTATAACCTGTAACTACTACCGTAGATTTAGGATCTGATGGTAAGTAGTTAACTTTAAGTTCCTTAATAGATGAAGGAATTGTTAAAGAGTATGAAGTAATTAACTTATTAAATATTGGTGTATAAGCATGAACACTACCATCAACTGATGTAACAATCAAGCTTGCTAAAGTTGGGTCTGGAGCAGAAGTTCTATAAATGATTAGTGTGTAGATTTTATAGCCTGTTGCTCCACTATCAACTTTTACTTTAAATACATTTCTACCAAATTTTAAGTCTACTTCTTTTTCTTGAGTTAAAGTACCATCAATAGTAACATCATCACTTTCAAGCATTGGAATTGCATGAATAGTAGTCTTATCAGTACCATATGGCATTGTTACAGTATAAGATACTATATCTACGTCATATTTAGGTGATAAGTTACCATCATCTACCCATAATGCTGACAAGTAATGTTTAAAGAATGATGGGTCTCTAAATTCAACATTCAATGTGTAAGTTCGTTTAGCTCCATTTTGAGCTGTAACTACGATTGTAATCTTATTATCATTAGATTCAAGATTTAGTTTATCATATCCTTTTACTTCATATGTAGCATATTCATCCTCAGGAACTATAATCCAATCTGCGATTTCTAATGATTTTAAGTTATTAGGAACTAAATATGTATATGTTTGATCAGTCTTGTAGAAGTCTTCTAACAACATACCTTGACCAGGTACTAAGTTAGCAAGATAGTTATTTGCACTACCTACTCTTTCAACATTAACTGTATATACATTAGTATTTCCATCTGGATCAGATATAACAAATGTTATTATATTTTCACCAATTTCTAAGAAGTTAACTGATGAATATGCAAGTGATACAGCTGAACCAGCTTGAGCAACTGCATTAAATTGAATTACCTTAACGTCGTATGGAACTTCAATCTTATAGTCATTAACTAATGGATCAAAGTCAGGAACTAATTGATAAGATAAGTCATGAGTTAACTCTTTTAATAATAAGTTATATTTTCTATAAACGTTAACCATGTAGATTGAAGTAGCAGTACCATCTTCAGCGGTTACCTCTAGGTCAATATAGTTATCACCATAAGAAAGACCATTATAACCTCCGCCTGTAACTTCAGCTTGAGCTATTGATGGAGTTCCTACGATGTAAACACTACTTACATCCGCAGGTACCACTACTTTATAATCATGTGTTTTAGAATCAAACTTTTCTACTCCATATCTTACGTCCTGAGATGAATCGTTATAAACATCTATCATTGCAAGGGTCGTATCATTACTTGGTTTAACAAATACTGATAATTGATATGTTTTAGTTAATGTTCCACCTTCACTAATAACAGCAAGTGAAACTATGTTATATCCAGTTTTAAAGTTACCATTACCCGAAACTGTAACTGTTGAATTTTCAACTTCAGGATAATAATGAAGTGTAAGTTTAGTTGTACCAGCAGGTACTGAAACTTTATAGTTTGTAGTACCCATATCGAACTCAGGTGATAAAGGACCTTCATCAACTGATAAGTATGCTAAACGTACGTTGTTTGGATACCTTCTGTAGATATTAATGACATAAGTTGTTTCATTAAGTACCTCTGTTGGATCTGCAGGATTATAATATCTGCCTTTAATTTCTATTCTATTTTTACCTGTAGTTAATTCATATGTATTATTACCTAGAACTGCAACTTCTGAAGATTCAGGAGTTCCTTCAACAATTACTCTTGCAGTTTCTGAAGGAACTACTACCGTATATTCAAGTTGCATCTTATAGAATTCAGGAATTAAATCATAGAATTTTAATCCAGTAGATACTGTTAGAGATGCAAGCCAACTTCTATAAGCACCACCTACATCGATATAAACATCATATGTAAGTTGTGTATAATTATCTTCAGCTAATACTGTAACAGTTGCATGGTTAATACCAGTTTGTAAACCTGTATTACCTTGAACTCTTACTGTAGAGTTACCAGCTTGTAAGTATCTAATATCTACTGATTCTGTTCCATCAGGAACAGTAACTCCATATACTAATTTATCTGGATCGAATTTAGCATCTAAAATGTATTCTTTAGATGTATTAACTACATCCCAAACACTTAAGTCTTCTAGAGATGCATCATGAGATCTACCTTTATATACCATAGCAGTATATGAAGTTGTAGGATATCCTAAACCATCTTTAATAACTATTTGAATTTGATTTAATCCAGTCTTAAATACATAACCTGGGAATATAATATCATTTGCACCTTCAGAATTATCATATGTTCTATTATTAATAAGAACTTGTTGTTTATCTTCTTCTGCATCTGGATCTATTAAATAGAATTCAGCAGTTTGTTGATTATTCTTATAATCAAGTTTGAAGAACATATTTTCATATTCGTTAGGAACATCTGCTGTGTAAGAATATCTATTTGATTGGAATGCAGGTCTTATATTACATGAGAACTCACATACATTCCATTCATCAAGTAATTCTAATCCATCTATTAATACATCAGTTTCAATATCTCTGATTACATGTATTGTGTATGGTGCAGTAAACGAACCATCCCAACTTGTTACATTAAATATAATATCTTGTTCATTTGATGTAATTGCAATTGGATTTGATAAATCAACAGATACCTTTCCGTTAGCATATGTAAGATTTTCATTATTTGCTTCAAAATCAATTTTTAAATTATTTGTAGATTTATAAATATGAACTGTGTATTGGAATACAAAGTCCTCAAGTTCAGGACTATATTTATATACTCCATCAAAGTAATCTGATGGATAAGTTGCTGGTACTAGAGAATCTGAATAATCAGGATCTGAGATAGCCAGAGACTTCGCCGTTACATTAACCTGAGATTTCTTCTTCATAGCAAATGTATATTTAAGCGTATAATCACCATCTTCTGATTCAGTATCTACAGTAATAATCTTGTTAACTGAATCATAAGACATTGTTGATTTAGCTCTTGGATGGAACATTGTATATGCAAAGTTCGCATCTGTCATAGCATCATAATATGCATCATCTATTATCCAGAAGTAATCAGTATTAGTTGTATCATCAGGTTGGTAATGTTTCTTGAATGATCCTATGTTAAGTAGGAATCCTCTATCTAACGATACTGTTTTAATTCTAGGATCACTTGATAATACCAGTTTTACATAAACATGATATGTCAAATCTGATAATCCATCCTCACTTACTACATGTATTGGATAATCAACATACGAATCTCTTACTAATGCAAGTGGAGATGAAGTATGAGTTACTGTAGCACTATAATCAATAGTTGTGAATTGAACATTTGTAGTATTTAAGTATTCACCAAATGTACTATTAACTATTACATAGTAATTTAATCTCATTGGATCGAAACCTACAGCATCACCCTTGGCAGCTGCTTCAGTTTTATACATTGTTTCACACCAATCTTCAGTAGCATTATATACACATAATGATTCACCATGAGAATCAGTACCCATAAGTTTCTTAATAAATACATGATATGTTTTTTTAGTTGTTCCATCTTCAGCAGTAACTTCAATATCATATGGAACATAAACACCAGTAGTTAATACTTTTGTAGGTACAACCGCTGTTGCATTTGGGTCCGTTTTTTGAATATGACAATACTTACTACTCATCGGATTAGCAAATGATGAAACCGTAACATAATATGGACCAGTATCGCTAGGATCAAATGGTCTTGGAGTTACTCCATCGCTTTCAGTTAATTCAAAATCTTCAGAATACATGAATACCCAAGGACTTGTATAATTGAATGATAAACCAGAAAGCGTAGCATCATGACCATGCTCTCTATTAATATTAAGAGTATACGTCATTGTTTGTCCTGATTCAGCAGAAGTAACCGCTACTACAATTTCATTATCACCAGTTTTTAAGTTAGTCCATCCATCACCAACAACTGTTGCTGCATAATCTTCAGGAGTAGCTATAATATTAACTCTTGAAATATTATATGGAACATTTAATGTAGAAACATTAGTACCAATAACATTATATGGTCCAGGAGATTCTTTATTAAATGCAGGATTTAATTGATAAATATTAACACCAGAATTATCTTCAACAGCTAAGTTACTTAAATATTTACTTCCTATCCATTCAGGGAAAGTAATATTAAATGTATAAGTAGTCTTAGTAGAACCATCTTGAGCTTTTACATATACATGAGATACATAAGAATTACCTTTAGTAAATCCACCCCATGTACCATCTCTTTCTACAGTAGTAGAGTTTCTATAATGATTCTTCCAATATATTTCAATTTGATCGGAATTTCTAACTGTTATATTGTATTCAGTAGATTCACAACTAGTTGAGAAATATCTAGACCATAAAATATTTCTACTCCACCAACTACCTTTTGGATAATATAACTCTAAGTATTCAATACAAGCCATACTATCTAGATTTCTTGTAATCTCTAAAGTATATGTTTCTGTATAGTATTTATTTGTATCATCATCAAAATTAGTTACTTTTACTTGATATGTATTTAAACCATAACCTAGAGAACGAGTACCTGTACCTGTGATAGTAGCTGTCTTAGAATTTGCAGTTGCATGAATCTTAACTACATTACTTCCGTTAGAAATATTACCAGTGTAATTTAATACCATTGGATCAAATGATGGAGTTAATGGATGTTGTGTACCCCATTCGTCTTCAATCCATAAGTTTGCTAAACCAACATCTGGATTAAATATTCTAGTAACAGTAACTTTATATGGTACTTCTTGATAATCTTCATGATCTTCAGGAAGTGAATTACTAATTCTAAAGTTATATACATTTTCACCATAATTTAAAGATTTAGATAAAGTACCTTTTATTTTTACATCTTCAGAATCAACTTTAGGTGTAACATTTAATGTACCACTATCAAAATAATATGGAACCGAAACAGTATAATCATTTACATATGAACTTACAGTTTCATTCATTGCATATGGTGGACTAGAAGTATAGTTATAGTAAGAACTATGTGCACTTAAAGTTAAATCTTCTAAAGCAAAGTTATTATTTATTTGTCTATATATCTTTAATACATAAGTTGTCTTATAAAGACCACTCTCACTAGTTACTTCGAATGTAAATTTATTTAAACCTTCATTTAGTCTAGTTTCTTCTCCGATTGAAGGACTAACAGAAACTGATGAAAATTTATTTGTTTTTACTGGTTGAATATTAACCATAAATAATTCAAATGGAACATTTATAGAATACACAAATGTTGAAGTATCCCAAGCTGGATCTAAAGTTAATACATCACCATATTCATATCCAGTTACTCCATATGATAAGTTTGTAACATTAATACCATCTAGTGTTGCTATATCATAAGGTTCTCTATGAACATTAAATTTATATTGTCTTCTTGATTTTCCATCTTCAGAAACTATTTCTATAGTTTTTAAGTTATCACCTGCAGTTAAATATCTACCTTCAAGAACTGTAACACTAGCTTCTGAATCATTGGTAGTTACGTCAAAGTCAATGTATTCAGTACCTTTATCAACTTCGATATTATATGTATCTATATCAGGATCAAATCCTGGTACTATAGTCCAATATTTTGAATCAGTATGAGCTTTAATATCACTTACACTTGAATCATTAGAAAGCATCCTTGTTATAACAAGCGTGTATGTACCAGTTGCCTCTCCATCTTCAGCATCCAGTGTTATTTCTATGTAGTTATCACCACGTCTCAGATCTACTTCAACAAAATATACACCTAATGTAGAAACTGATTTATTTTCTTCTTTATTTAATGTACTATTATAAACTGTTACAGAAGAAGAATTTTCTTGAGGTTTAAATTTAATATATCCTTTATCATTATTAGTTGGAACTGTAACTTTATAATCAAATTTAGTTGCACTAAATGCAGGAGATATTGGAACTTCAATAATATCTTTATTTAAATAATGAAGTTCTGCTAAATATGGGTTATTACTATACTCTCTATATACATGTAAGTAATATGTTTGAGTAGTACCTGTACCCTCAATCCACTCTGTCTCACCAGTCGTAGGATTAGTTTGATATTCTGAATCAGGAGCATGTACCGTTATTTCAACGATGTTAGTTTTACCTTTTTCAAAGTTTTCGTTACCTTTAATTTCTACGGTTGCATCCTTGAAAGTTTCAAGAATTTCTAGTCCTGCATAATTTTCATGAAGAATATCTGCTTTAAAATTTAAATATTTAACTTTATCCCAAGTATATGGAACCGAGAAATAATAATTTAATACTCCAGGATCTGTAAAGTTAAGGTCGAAGTATCTACCAGATTCTGCGATACCTTGTTCAACTTGAGTAGTATCAATATATAATTCTGAAAGGTCGGCATCATGATAGTAATCTCTATATACATTATATGTATAACCTAGAGTACATTGAGCTTTTTTCTCATCAGGAATATCTAAATCTGGATATTGTAACATACATGCTTCACTTACAACGTCAATTGTTAAATAGTTATCTCCAGGAACTAATACTCTTTTTGAGCCTGCACCAATAACACTTTGATTATCATTATCTGAAACAACTTCGAATATTAACTCTTTAATACGAGCTGGAACATGTAAATCATATTCACTTTGATTTCTTTCCCATTCAATTTCAGTTGGAACAGTTGTTGGATCGTCGTCATTTTGAGCCACTAAAGCATTTTTAACATATAATTTACAGAAATCAATTATATCATTTTCATCATAATTGAAGTCAAAATTTGAATCAAAATCTAATTTACAGTAATTTTCAATTAAACCATGAATGTTAATAGCATCAACACTAATAGTAGTTGATGGTGGTCTGTAAGTTGTAATTATATAAGTTTCAGAATCACCAAGTTCACTTGTACAAATAATCTTGAATTCATGAGTACCACCTGGAACTCTTACTTCACCAACATCACCAGTGATAGTAAGTCTACTATCATTAGATCTTGGAACAATTTGAATCTTAGTTTGATTTTGAGGTAATGTAACATTATAGTTTAATTTATTATATTCAAATGTTACATCACTATCAAAAGCAATTACGTTTTGTTGAATTGGTTGTAATACTTTTAAGTCAGTTAAATATTTATTTTCACTTAAGTCTAAGTAAGTAATCATTGCATATCCATTACCACGTTTAGCATAATCTGAAATAGCATCGTTACTAACTGCTGTTGTAGAATAAGTTCTAATTTCTGTCTTAGATGGAACTAGAAGTTCAGCACATTTGTAGCAAGTCATATGTTTAGTATATCTAAGTGTAGAAATAAGGTTGGCGTTTCCGATATAACCAGAGCCACCGCCTCCACCGTTGTCACCGAAACCAGCTCCACCTCCGTAAAGACCGGCTCCACCTCCACCTCCGTCTCCGGAAGTTCTATTACCACCTTTACCAAAGGCACCAGGTGAAGTACCATTACCATAACTGTTTTGCATACCACCAGTACCACTTGTTTCATCATAACCTTTGTTACCATGGTATCCACCACCGTCACCACCAGCACCTCTATATCCGGCACCACCACCTCCGGCAGCAACCATAATTAAATCTGATGATCTAGCAGTTTCTAATTCAGTATCATAAGTATTCATTGTAGATATAAAGTCTTTAAGTGTAGCTAGTGATGAAGCATCATAAGAGTAAGAAATATGAGTAGCTCCTCCACCTGCTCCTGAGCATCCGTATGGACCAGCATTACCACCACCGTTGAATCCTCCACCAGCACCGGCTCTACAATCATCTCCACGTCCACCAACAGTTACATATAGTTTATTACCAACTGAAAGTTGCATAATACCCATTGAGTATCCACCATATCCACCACGTGGACCATCGCTACCACCTTGAGCACCCCAAGCTTCTAATTTATAGTATCCTGCATACGTTGCATTAAATGTGGCTGTACCACCTATATAATTAAATTTATTTGATTCAGTTATATTTTTCTTAACAAGAGTAATTGTATAATTCTTTTCTTCACCAGTAATATTGTTCTTTGTATGAATATAGCAATTTTTTGTATCAGGTACATATTCAAATCCTTCATAAGTAACATCTACATTACCATTATCATAAGGAATTGCTTCTAGATTAATATAATACCAACCACTTGGAATAGTATATGTAAATGTAGTTTTAGTAGGATCAAGTAAAAATTCAGGAGTTCTATCAATATTTAAAGAATATAAAAGTGCTGAATGAGTACCTGAAGGTATTTCAGTTCTATTAACTTGAACTGTATAAACTACTGTATTACCGCTCTTAGATTTAACAGTGATAGGAATATTATTAACACCTTTAGCTAATTGATGTACACCACCACCTGTTGCTCTTGCATATGGGTCATGTGCAGCTACAGTTAAAGTAATTTCATAAACATCCCAATCAACATCAAATGCAAAAGTAGTATCAGAACCAAAGTCACTAGTCTTTTCATATAATAAATTAGACATACTTGGATTATTTCCTTTATATGCATAAATTGCACCTAAAGTTGCATCATCTGCATCCAATAAAGAATCATTGTAACTAATGACTCTGCTAGTTTTGTCTATCTTTAAATTGCTATATATAAAGCATCCAAATAAGATAAAAACTAATAATAAAAACAAAGTTGAAACATATTTTAACTTACTCTTCATACTACACACTATCCTATTATTTTCTTAATTATAGCATAGTAATATTTTTATATCATTATAATTTAATTAAAAAAATAAAAAAAATAGAACTAAAATTAGTTCTATTCTGCGATACCATCTAAGCTAAAGCTTTTAGCATCAGTAATCTTAACTTTAATAATTTCTCCGATTGCTCTTTTTCCACCAGTTACATTTACTAGTTTAAAAGTATCAGTATATCCACATAATTTATTAGGATCTTTATCAGAAACACCTGTGATTAAAACATCAACTGTTTTATCAAGTAATTTCTTATTATTCATATTTGAATATTCATTAACAATTTTATTTAATCTTTGAAGTCTTTCTTCTTTTACTTCTTTAGAGATGTTATCTTCCATCTTTGCAGCTGGAGTTCCTTCCCTAGGAGAATAAATAAATGTAAATGCTCCATCATACTTACATTCATTAACAACTTTTAAAGTTTCTTCAAAGTCTTCATCTGTTTCATTTGGGAAACCAACAATTATATCAGTTGTAATAGCAGCATTCTTAACTTTAGTCTTAATCTTGTTAAATAATTCTAAATATTCTTTTTGAGTATAACGTCTACCCATAAGTCTTAAAATTCTATCTGATCCTGATTGAAGTGGTAAATGTATATAAGGCATAATATTATCATATTTAGCTATTACATCAATCATTTCATCAGTAAAGTTCCATGGATGGCTAGTTACAAATCTAACTCTTTCAATACCAATCTTGGCAACTTCCTCTAAAAGACTAGCAAATGAAATTTCATCTTCTCTATCTCTTCCGTATGCATTAACATTTTGTCCTAGTAGTGTTACTTCTTTATATCCAAGTTCTTTTAGTTTTCTTACTTCTTTTAAGATATCTTCTGATTTTCTACTTCTTTCTTTTCCTCTAGTATAAGGAACTATACAATAAGTACAGAATTTATCACAACCATACATTATATTAACCCAAGCAGAAATCTTAGAATCTCTTTTGAAAGACTCACCAACTTCATAAACATTATCTTCATTAGATTTAACTTCAATATTTAATCCTGGTTGTAAGTTCATTAGAATATTAGGTAATTCATGAATATTATGAGTACCAAATACTAAATCAATATATTTATGTTTAGATATTATTTCATCTACGACACTCTTTTCTTGTGCCATACATCCACATAAACAAATAAGTAAATCTTTATTCTTAGTTTCTTTGATATGTTTACATCTACCTAAGAATCCAAATACTTTATCATGTGCATTTTCTCTAACTGCACAAGTATTTAAAATAACAATATCTGCTGTTTCTTCACTATCAGTTTCAACAAATCCTAAGTTTTCAAGTATACCTGCGATTTCTTCAGAATCATGAACGTTCATTTGGCATCCATAAGTTCTAATGAAATACTTCTTACCTAAGTATTCTTGATTAATTGTTGGATTAACTGTAATGAATTCAGTTTCTCTATTTCTTTTTCTTTCTTCATTATAATCTGGTAATCTCATACATTTCACCTCGTCGATAAGTGATTATAACATAAAATCAAAAAAAAATCTTTAAACTACCAATATTTAAAGACTTTTTCACAATAAAAATAAGAATTTTTTCATAAGTACATCTTTACTAGTACTTCATAGTGAATTATATACCTTTTGCGGTTAAACTCATCATGGTTAACATTAGTACTAATGATAAGATTAAAAAGATCACTCCTCTCATATCAACCCAAATTTTTGTCATTTTAAACACTCCCTTTCACATTTACAATATAACACGAACACTTGTTTGTATCTACATTATTTTTTAATTTTACAAAAACTAAACATATGTTTGACATTTAAACATATGTTTGTTATATTTTATGTATACATAAAGGGATGGTAAGTATGGAATTAAAAGAATCTAGTTTAACTAAAAAACAAAATGAAACATTAACATTTATTAAGAAATATATGGTATCTCATGGATACCCACCTTCAGTAAGAGAAATATGTGCTGGTATGGGACTTTCTAGTCCAGCGACAGCTCATACTCATCTTAAAGAACTTGAAAACAAAGGATATATTAGAAAAGAAAATTCTAAGTTTAGAACTATAGAGTTACTTGTAGATAATGAATTTGATAAAAAGAAAGAATCTAATAATATTAGTGATCAAGTTGTAGAAGTTCCTCTTTTAGGAAGAGTATCTTGTGGAAATCCAATCGAAGCAATTGAAAACCCAACAGAGTTCTTTAGCTTACCTGCTTCACTTATTCCACTTAATGAAGAGATATTCACACTTGAATGTAGAGGTGACTCTATGATTAATGCTGGTATATTTGATAAGGATATAGTAATAGTTAAAAAACAAAGAGTTTGTAAAGATGGTGAAATTGTTGTAGCTATGACAGATGAAAATGAAGTTACACTAAAAAGATTCTATAAAGAATCTGATCACATTAGATTACAACCAGAGAATGATGAAATGTCTCCTATCATAGTAAGAAATTGTACTATCTTAGGAAAAGCTATTGGTTTATATAGAAAAATAAAGTAGTTGAAAATCAACTACTTTTATTTTTATCCAATATAAGTTATTGTTACTCTTCCATCTGATGAATTAGTTCCTGGTGATTGAGTTACATTTGAGAAATAACTAGAAGCGTAAGAAGAACCTCCTCCACCACCTCCGGATGAGGATGGTGTATAGTGAGCAGCTCCTCCACCACCGTAGTAGCCACCGCCTCCAGCTCCAACTAACCAACTACCACCTAGTCCACCTTGACCAAATGATCCATCAGTTGAACCTGGATCATGCGAGCCACCAGTACCTTTTGCTCCTGGTCCATTAACAGTAGCATTAAATCCATACAGTGCTCCATTAGCTAAACCATCATTTAATCCTCCGGCAGCACCAGTATTATTAATACCACCGCCACCGCCACCGCCAGCAGCCATGATTACTTCAGATTTATTATTTACATAATTTGAAAGAACTCCTCTATTAGTTTCACCAATTGCAATGTGTGTTGCACCTCCACCTCCGGCACTTCTATTATCAAGTCCTTGGTTAGAACCTCCTCCATTGTAACCCGCACTCTGTTCAGCAGTACCACTGCCTCCCATTTTACCTACACCAATATAAAGAATCTCTCCATTATTTAAGTGAATTGTTCCAGAAATGCATCCACCATTACCACCAGTTCCACTTATTTGATTATTAAGTACACTATCTCCACCTTTTGCTCCACATGCTTCGATAGTATAATTACCTGTTCTTAAAATATTATATGATTGAATTGTTCCAGTAGCAGTAAATGTATTAACATCTTTTTCCCAAGATGCATAAAGAATTAAATCTTCATTTACATTTATATATTCTTCATCTTCATATACTATACCAGTTCCATATCTTGTAGTCCATCCAACAAAATGATATCCAGTTTTAGCAAATGCATTCGGATTTAATTTTAAGTCTTCGCCACCATGGGCTAATTGATAAGTCATAACTCCGCTTGTTGCACCATTACCATCATATGAAACAGCATATTGTACATCTGTTTTGTTTTTTATTGTAAATGGATCTGTCGTAGTTCCTGTTCCACCTGCGATAAACGTTGTATTATTAAGAGCAATAACTGGTCTAAAGTATTTATTATTAGATTCATTATCCGCAGTACCAATTGAACCATCTGTATTTACTCTCCATACTTTAACAGTTGAACCATTCCAATAACGAGGAGTTGCAGTCCAATATTGATAATCTGTTTTTAAATAATAAGTTGGATTTTCTGAAGATGCACCATTCTTAGCGCCTGCAAGAATCATTTCATCTGCAGTAATCATACCAACAGGCATAGAAAGTTTACCATTACCATGAGATGGATCAACAGTAAAGTTATCACTTGTGTTTGGACATATAAGTGTTGGATTACCTAGTGAATATCTATTGAAGTTAAAAGAGGAACCACTAGATGAATAAGTTGAACCTGTTTGAACACTTCTATCATTACAAAAAGTGATATCTTCTAAATAAGCTACATTTGCTCTTAAGTTATAATAAAGGAATTCATCATTTTCATGTTTAACAGTAGAATCATATGTTAATCCATGTTGTATTCCTGACTCATACATATAACCTGCTGCTTCTGCAGTATTTATTGTATTAAAACTTGATTCTGTTAAATTATTTGTATTACCATTACATACTCCATTTTCAGGAGTTCCATTATAAATTAGTTTAGCACCACCTGTTGAAGTAGTTCTGATGATTTTCCAACATTGATTAGCAAATAATACATTATTATTAACATTACCTCTGTAGTAGTAAATTGTTTTATTACCACCATCTGAATTACTTCCTGTATATGTATAAATACCATTAGTATTAGATTCATATGAACTCATTGAAAAATCTATAGTTGTATTTAAAGCATTTTCTTCCATGTGATCATAGATAGTTCTTTCTTTAAACCAAACTGCATATAATGTTGCATTTGAAATTGCAGTAACATAAGCCATATCTGCAAACTCGGCTTCAGTAGCATCTGGGGTTTGAGCCCATCCTAAGAAAGAATATCCTTCCCTAGTAAATCTATTTGGAGATAATGCTTTATTAGTTTCTTTTTCAAATAATTGAACTGGCATATTTCCTACGCCACCATTAGGATCAAATGATATTACATAAACATCACTTGCATCACTTTGTTCAATAATATATGGATCATCTTTTAAACCAGAACCACTATAATATAAAGTATCAGGATCTAAATAAATTGATGGTCTTATATAATATCTTTTATAAGCATAATCATCATCAATTATTCCATCTTTTGAAATTGCAAATACCCATGAATAACTATCACCGATTGATGGTTGAATAGTCCATTCATTACCATTATCTTGTGTTAACCATGTAGTAGCACAATAACCATTAGCTTTCCAAGCAGCATTATTAAGTGCTGTATTTAAACAGGATTCTCTTGTTCTACCATTAGAACCGTTCGTAGAAAAACCATAATCAGATGGCGACATTAATCCAACATAATTAACACTCTTAGTAGTAAAATTACCCGTACTACAACCTAATCCCCAGCAACTAGAATTTGCGGGAGTTTCTGTCCCATGTAAATCTTGATACATTTGAATTGGTGAACCTGGGGTTGCATTTGATGCACCGTGATGCCAAACTGATGCAGAAACTATTGGACTCGAACTTAATCCTGTAGATGCAAAATTACAAGAAGTAGTTGTTTTAGACTTATCAGTTAAATAACAACTACCGCTTCCTGAAGTGTAATATAAATTATTAAGTGTTGCTTGTAGTTTAGAAGTACTCCATTCTGCAGTACCTCTTCCCATATTTTGGAATATATTATTTGTAATATCCCAAATATGTTTATTAGATTGAATACTAGATTCTTTAACTAATTTAATTTTAGTTTCATCTGGACCATTTAAAGAAGATTTTACATCATATTCAAGTCCTAAGATTCTCCACATTTCTCCTTTAAATAAAACATAGTTTCTTGGATTTTTTCCTACGTAATGATAAGCATTGGCAATAGATGTATCATCTTTAATATCATCTATATATCCTTCATCAATACCATTAGTTAAAGTTTCTATATGATGTGTAAAAGTATAATCAGAAATTGGAGTATAAGTATAAGTTGTAATAATAGTATCACTAATAGTACTTCTTCCATTATTAGTAATAGTTATATTACAAACATAACTATTTAAGGCGTTTATTTTATCAGCAAGAAAACATCCTTGTTTAGTATATAAAACATCTAAGTTATCATTGTTAAATTGCATATCACTAATTTCATAATTAGTATTTGAATAATTAGTAACATGTACATCAAACATAATTGAAGCACCTGGATCTAATGTTACTGGTAAAGTAACACTATTTAATTTATGAGAAATATTAGTAAATGATGCTCCACCACTCATAGAATTATAATCTACCGATACAATTTGAATAGTTGCTTTTTCTATAGTTGCTATACCATTAATAGTAAAGTCATCACTAAATGATGCATAAACATATGAAAAACAAATAGTAAAAATAAGCAACAAAAAAGAAGGAAGTATTATTTTTATTTTTTTCATTTCTTTACTCCCGCTTTTTCTAATAACATTTCTTTTCTAGATATTTTATATTTATATAAAACATCATCATCTATAATTACAAAATGACATTCTTGATTTGGTTTAACATCATAGAATAGAATTGGTTCTGATATATTTATTGATGCATCCACCAGTTCCTCAAACTTAGATGGATATATTACATTTGAATAATTAGATTCATCTATATCATACTTACCACTAACTATTAATCTATCATAGTTTTTAAGTATTCTATTAACTTCATTTCTATATGGATCTTTATTAATTATTTTATGAAGTTCTACTACTATAAGAATTACACAAATGAATATAACTCCTAGTGAACACATTGATGTAATAAATAATGCACTATTACTTATTCTAATCTTTCTTATGTTACACATAGAACCACTTGTATTTAAATCATTTGATTTAGTAATCTTAATAGTAGATCCACTTAATGGTACTTTAATTGTAAATGTTCTTCTTAAAGAATCTTTATCAGTATAATCTTTATTAGAAATATCTAAATTAACATTAAAGTTTAATTCTAATACTGCACTTGAAGAAACACCTGTTGTTTGATTATACTTCTTAGCTTTCATGAAGTAATCTTTATAGTTAATATCATAATTCTCTTCTAGAACTAAATATGAACCTGAATAATATTTTTTATCATTAAATAAAAGTCTTTCTTCATCTACATTTAGTATTTCTTCTTCATCTATATAATCATAATATGTAATTTTACCCGTTACTGAATATGAATAAATATAATCAAATTCTGATGTAGCATGAATTTCATATTTATAACTTGTTTTAATTTTATCAATCATATTAGAAATATATTTCCATCCTTCGCTAGGGTTCTTATAATCTTCATTATTATAAGTAACTGAATAATTACTACTTCCTAACTCATTATAAGAAATACATCCTATTTGTTCATTGATTTTAACACTCTTTTGTAGAATAAATGCAGTGAATAATGCATAAGCTAAAAGTGGTAATAAAAGACATAAAAACCAGCCAGTTATAGTAAAAACTGGATCTGTATTTTTAATAACAATTTTTCTTTTATTACTTTTTGCCATGTTATCACCTTTCTATTGCATTCTTTAACCAAATAGATGGAAGTCCAATGTATTTTATTTTAAACTCTACTCTTCCAACAAGTTCTTCACCTGTAACTGTCCAATTATCAATAGATTGTCCTTTTCTATCTCCTTTTGTAACTAATAAGATTTTTCCGTTATTTTGATTTATTTTAATTACTCTATGGCAATAAATATTACCATTCATTTTAAAGACAATTACATCTTGTTCTTTTATTTTTTCTATATTCTTTTTATAACTTTTATCTATATATATTACATCTCCTACTTTAATAGTTGGTTCCATAGAACCAGATGCAACTACTGCTATCCAGTATCTAAATATTCCGCTATTAAGTGAGACTAATATAATTATAAAAATTATAATTATTAATCTTATTAATTTTGCTCCTGTATTCTTAACTCTTATATCTATTTTTTCTTTAAAGAAGTCTGTTAAAATATAATTTGCAAATAGATATAAAATAATAGGAAATGCAATCATGATTGCAGCCTCTAGATATTCTCCAAAGTTTGGGAATATCGGAATTATATAGATATAAAGGTTCATGATAAGTGTATAAGTTAGCGAACCACTATAACCAAACTTTTTAGAAATAAATGTAAGAGCAATATTTTCAAATAACGTAACTAATATATCTGTAGTAACAAGAATAACTATTTGTTTTAAACTTGTTAATCCAATTAAATTAGTTGTTATGTTTAAATATACTAAAGTAAAAATTACTACTGTTAGTATATGATTTATAAATTTACCTTTAGTGGTAAAGTTATATCTTAAGAATTCCGATACTATAAGAAGATAAGCAATTGGAAATGTATTTCTTATAATACCTATGAATGTTCTATTATAAGGAGAATATAAATAACCTGTAATAATACCTAAACCATATTTAATAGTTAATAAACTTAAAGTTAATATTAAAAGTATTCTTACATTCTTCTTTTTATTATTAAATCTTTCTTTTTCAAATCCTAATAGGAAGTAACTTATAATAAATATAACTGTTATAAATATAGCCATTCCTAGATTTGAAAATATATCTTTATAAAAAGCATTGATGATAAGAATGAATAAAGTGAATAATTGTAAAGATGTTAATTTCTTTCCGCCCTTCATCACTTTAATCACCTCGCTTTATAAAAATGATTACTATGCTTGATCGAATTTTGCTTGTAAGTTACTAATAGTAACTGTTACATCTTTTGTTGGTAAAGCTTCTTGCTTAATATCTTTATTCTTATCAAAATAAATAGTTAACTCTAAATCAATTACTCCACCAGTAGCGATACCAGAAGCAGTAGTTTTATCTAATATTAAATTATTAGGTAAAGTAGTAAAATCTGTACCAGCAGTTACAGAACTTGTAGTTGCACCAGTAAATGCATTTTTAACTTTTAGTTCATAAGTCATGAATGCACATACAGCTGCTGCTCCAATATTAGTATAGTTATTAGCAGATATTGCATTAGTATAAGCAGTCATACCAGATGTTGGAGTATAACTTGTTGTTCCTCCATCATCAGTACATGAAATTGTTGGTGCTGTATATTGAACAAATTTAGCATCAAATGTACCACCATTTGTAATTGATACATCATAAACTGCTTTTTGACCAGGAACATTATAACTTGCATCTAATGCACTTAATGTAATTGTTGATGTTGATGATCCGATTGAATCAATTGATGCTGAAACAGAAGTTGAACTTCCATTATTAACAGATGCAGCAGACCAATATACATTCCATGTTTGAGATTTAACTGTAGCAGTTCCACTTATTTTAAGTGTAGTTGAAAATGCAGCCCATGCGATTGTTACAAAAGTAAAAATAGCACAAACTATAACTGATGCTAACAGTATAATTTGATATTTATTTTGTTTTTCATCCATATAAACCTATTCTCTCCTATTCTATTTAAATAATATAATAAAAAAAAACAAATATCAATAAATTATATGCTATAATTTTCCTAGGGTGATGGTATGAAAAAGATACTCGAAAGAGCGAAAAATATAAATATTTTATTCCTAATTATGTTAGGTTTTATAGTATATTGTTTATTTACAAATTTTGTTAATTTTGATAATGATTTATGGTTCATAATGGCAACAGGAAGAAACATCTTAAATAATGGTATTCCTCACTTTGATGTATTAAGTATGCATAATGATTACTTAATAGTTACACAACAATGGTTAACTTCAGTAATTTTCTTTTTTACTGCATTAAAACTTGGAGCAACTGGACTAGCAGTTTTAGTTTCAGTTATCTCATTTGCAGGTATTGCAGTTCTTTATAGATATAGTAAATATTTAAGTAAAAATACTACAATTACAAGTTTATTATTAATACTTTATATTTATTTTTTTGTTAAAGGATTTACTACTTCAAGACCACAAATATTATCTTATTTAATATTTACTACTGAATTATTTTTAGCAGATAGATTTATTAATTCAAAGAATAAAAAGTATTTATACTTATTACCTATTCTTTCTCTTTTAGAAATTAATTTACATGCATCTGTTTGGTTATTACAATTTTGTTTCTTAGGAGTTTTCTTAATTGAATTTATTAATATAAAAGAAATAAGAAGACCTTTATTAATTACTTTAATTATTATGTTTATTTCAGGATTAATTAATCCTTACGGAATAAATGCTATTACATATGTATTTAAATCTTATGGTATAAATATTATTAATATTAATATTCAAGAAATGGCTACTGTATCAGTAGAATATTTCTTAGGAAAAGTTGTATTACTTACTCTATTCTTAGTTTTATTTATTTCTTCTTTATATAAGAAAATAAAATTAAGATATCTATTATTACTTGGAGGAACTTGTTATCTTGCATTAAGTCATTATAAGAGTTTCCCTTATTATGGAATTGCTTTTGTAATTACAATGTCACAATTATTAAGTGGTATTAATTTAAAAGAAATTTATTTAAATATAGTTAATAAAATTAAAATTAAAAATGTAAAAAATATATTAGTTAAATTATCTACTTATAGTTATAAGTATCTTAAATTAAGTTTGTTTGTAGTAGTACTTATTCTATTCGTTGAATCATATCAAATAGTTATTAAAGAATCTAATTTTGATAATCCATTAGAAAGAGTTGTAGCTAATCTTAAGTTTGATGCTAAAACATATGATGTAACTGTTTATACAAACTTTATGGATGGTGGTTACCTTGAATGGAAAGGATTTAAACCATATATAGATCCACGTGCTGATGTTTTTATTAAAGCTACAAATAATAAGTTTGATTTACTAGATGAGGCTTTTAGTTTAAATACAAATGCTAATATTAAAAGATTTATAAGAAAATATAATTTTGATTATTATATTGTTGATCCAGAACAAGACAAATATTTATATAATTATCTTAAAGATGAAATGAGTTATAAATATAAACAAATATATAGATCATATGGTGATGATGATAGAGCTCTATTTAAAAGGATTAATTAATGAAGAAAAAAAGAATTATTATCGCGGGCGCAGGACCTGCGGGATTAACTTTTGCATATGATTTATTAAAGAAAAGTAAAAAGTATGAAGTAATTATTTTTGAAGAATCTGACTCTTACGGTGGTATTGCAAAAACTATTAATTATAAAGGTAATAGAATTGATATCGGTGGTCATAGATTCTTTACTAAAGAAAAAGTTATAAATGACTTATGGGAAGAAATACTTCCTATTAGTGATGATACAAATAAAGATAATATATTATTAAAAAGAAAAAGAGTTTCAAGAATTTTATTTGAAAATAAATTTTATGATTACCCTATCAGTTTAAAGCTTGAAACTTTAAAGAATATGGGATTCATAAGAACTTTTAATGTAATAATAAGTTATATAAAATCTATTATATTTAAAAGAAAAGAAAATAATCTTGAAGATTTTTATATAAATAGATTTGGTAAAAAATTATATTTCCTATTCTTTAGAGATTATACAACTAAAGTTTGGGGAAGAACTCCATCATGTATTGATTCATCTTGGGGTAAACAAAGAGTCAAAGGAATATCAATAAGAAAAGTACTTTCAAATGCTTTAAAAAGAATCTTTAAAATTAAAGATAAAAATAAAGAAACGTCTTTGATCGAAGAATTCCTATACCCTAAGTTTGGTCCTGGATATCTTTATGAAGAAATGGCAAAAAAAATTCAAGAACTTGGTGGAGAAATTATTCTAAATAGTAAAGTTATTAAAATTAATAATAAAAATAATACTATCAAAGATATTACAGTTCTTAGTAAAGATAATGAGATTAATTATAAATGTGATTACTTTATATCAAGTATGCCTATCAAAGATTTAATTAATGGTATGGATACACCAAAGAAAATAAATAGAATCGCAAATAATTTACCTTATAGAGATTTTATTACATTTGGTATATTAGTTAAAAAACTAAATATAAGAAATAATACAAAGATAAAAACATTTAATAATAGAATCCCAGATACTTGGTTATATGTTCAAGATAATTCTGTTAAATTAGGAAGAATTCAAGTGTTTAATAATTGGTCTCCTTACATGGTTAAAGATAATAAAAAGACTGTATGGTTAGGACTTGAATACTTTTGTAATGAAGATGATGAATTTTGGAAATTAAGTAAAAAGAAATCAATTGAGTTCGCCATTGATGAACTAGTTAAACTAAATATAATTGATAAGAAAAATGTTATTGATGCTACAAGAATTAAAATAAAAAAAGCATACCCTGCTTATTTTGATTCTTATAGTGAATTAGATAAAGTAATTAAATACTTAAATAAAATAGACAATCTATATTGTATTGGAAGAAATGGTCAACATAGATATAACAATATGGATCACTCTATGATGACAGCTTTGGTAGCTGTAGATTCACTATTAAACAATAAAAGTAAAAAAGAAATCTGGAATGTTAATACTGAAGATGATTATCATGAAGAAAAAGAAAACGAAGTTTAGTAACTTCGTTTTTAAATTTTATCAAATACTTTTGCGTTTTTATTAATGCATCTAACTAAATCATCTTGATCATATTTATCTAGAAGATCTTTAAAATCTTTAGTATCTAGCATAAGATTTGTTGGATATTTAGTTAAACATTCTCTTGCATTATCAATTCCTAAATTGTTTAAAACAGAATAGTTTTCCACAACATTATTTGAAAGTAGATTTAATTTTGTTAATGTTTCTTCTGAAACACTAGACTTTAATGTTTCAAATTCTTCATCAGTCATTTCTAATTTTTCTTTTAAAGAATCATCTACCCCATTTACTGTGGGAACAATAATATCAATTATATCTTTATCTTTATTAACTTGAATTGAATCTTCAAGTTTAGAAACATCAATCTTATCTAATACAGGAATAACTGTATCAACCTTTTTATTATTATTTTCTAAGATTGTTAATATCTTATCTAATGTATCAGGATATACATCAGTAAATACTTTTATATTTGCATAAACTTTATCTAAAGATACATTATGATTATTTAATACATTAATTGTTTTCTTTAATTCATTAACATTTGCATGATTAATTAAGTATTGTTGATCTCTATATGAAAGTGAATCAACATTAATTCCTAGAAGTGAAATATCTTCAGAATCTAATGTAGCTTTAACTACTTCTTTTTCATCATTATCATCTGGAATATCTAATTCAATCGAATCATGTGATTCTTCATCAACATATTCTTCTTCACCAGGAAGAACATTTTCATTTTCTTCTGATAAATCATCTTCAAGAAGATTTAAATCAATTGAATCTGTATTAAATGAAGGATAAGTCATATTATCTAATGTTTTAGAAATAAGTTCATTTAATTTTTCTTCTTCATCTTCTTCAGGAGTCTCAATTGGTTTGTCTGAGAAAGGATCATCCATATCTATTGATTCTTCAACATTATTTTCTTTTACTTCTTCTTTTGGTTCATCTGTTGGAGCTTCTTCAGCTTGTGGAGTTTCATCAACTTTAGTTTCTTCAACTAATTCCTTTTTAGTTAAATCTTCAGTTGTAATAGCATCGAATGCTTTTTCTGAAATTCCATCAGTAATTTCAACTTGAGGTTCTTCTTTAGTTTCAACTACTTCTACCTTTGGTTCTTCAGCTGTTGCTTCAACTTGAGGTTCTTCTTTAACCTCTTCTTTTATTTCTTCAACAGGAACAACTGTGTTTTCTTTGTTGATATCACTAGAGTTTTCAACAATTTCTTTAGAAGCTTTTAAATTATTTAATTCTTCTTTAACATCTTTGATAAATGCATTTTTAATATCTTCAATTTCTAAAGAAGCATTATCATATGTATTATTAACTACAGATTTTAAAGCTTTTTCAACAAGAGCTTCATCTGGTTCATTAACTGTAATTTCATCTATTTCTTCAAATACATGATCATTTAATACTTTAGATACTTCTACAAACTCTCTTTGATAGTCATTGTTAGACATAAGTTCAGCTTGTGGAGTGTTATCTACATATAATTCAAGATCATTTCCAGCTTCTGTATAATCAATAATTTCATTTACTTTAGCTGAATAATATTTTTCTACGATTGTAGTATTCTTTATTTCTTTTTCTAATAATCTTTTCTTTTCTTTTAAATCTATTAATTCATCTTTTAGATTTCTAGCTTTATTAGTTAAATCTAAAATCTTTTGACTTTCTTTTTGAATAAGTGCTCTTTTTTCAATTATCTTTGAGTTTATTTCTTTATTACCAGCAGATAATATTTCCTTAAAATCTGTACCACCGAATTTTTGATTTAATTCATCTAAGTCATGTTCTAAAGAAGCAATCTCATCTTCAAGAGTATTAATTGTATTTTTAGATTCTATAACAACATCTTTATATTTTTGAGCTATATTTACTTTTTCATCCATTTCTGAATCGATTGATGTTAGATGTTTCTTTGACTTTTCTAAATGTTCACGAATACCATTGATAACTTGTCTAAGATTCTCATTTACAATTTGAATGCTCTTATCCATAGTGATTCCTCCTTATTCTTCTCTTCGATTATAACAAAAAAGAATATTCAAGTAAATAAATCATGTTATAATAATTTTAATAAGGAGGATTTTATGGAAAATAAAAGTATTTATAAATCAATGCTTAAGAACGAAGAATACCTAAGCGAGTATGCAACTAGAGACTCCGACGCTATAAGATTAGAAGAAGAAAAAAAATTAAGTAATGATATAAGACCTAACTATTATCATGATATAGATAGAATTATTTATTCTCTATCTTATACAAGATATATTGATAAGACTCAAGTATTTAGTAATATTGATAATGATCATATTACTAAAAGAATGATTCATGTTCAATTTGTAAGTAAGATTGCTAGAACTATCTCAAGAGCTCTAGGATTAAACGAAGACTTAACTGAAGCAATTGCTTTAGGTCATGATATTGGTCATGTGCCATTTGGTCATTTAGGAGAAAAATTCTTAAATGAAATATCACTTAGATTTAATGAAGGTTATTTCATGCATAATGTTGAATCAGTAAGAGAGTTAATGACTCTTGAAGATAATGGTCATGGTAAAAACCTTTGTATTCAAACTCTTGATGGAATGTTATGTCATAATGGTGAGTTCCTTCAATCGAATTATAAACCTAAGAAGAAAACTAAAGACGAATTCTTAAGAGATTACTATAACTGTTATAAAATAGAAAACTATTATAAAGAACTAGTTCCAATGACTATGGAAGGTTGTGTAGTAAGAATCAGTGATATTATCGGTTACCTAGGAAGAGATATTGAGGATGCTATTAGACTTGGAGTTCTAGATAAAGAAACTATTCCGGATAGTATTAAAAATATCCTTGGTGACTCAAATAGAAGTATTGTCAATACTATTGTTGAAGATATCATTAAAAATTCTTATGGTAAAGACTATATAGCAATGTCTCCATATATCTATAAAGCTGTCAGAGATCTTAAAGATTTCAATTATGTTAATATTTATGATAAAGCTAACACTCCTGAAGAAAAAGAACATATCAGAGAGATGTTTAATACAGTAGCTGATTATGTATTGAATGATTTAAATACTAACAACTTAGAATCTAATATTTATAGAACATTCTTAGATAATATGAATGAAGATTATATAAAGAATACTTCTAATGAAAGAAAAGTAATTGATTATATAGCAGGTATGACTGATTATTACTTCACTAAAGTATATGAAGATATAAAAAAACTAAAGAGAGTTAATTGATTAACTCTCTTTTAATTTGTCTTTATAGTTACTCCATTATTATTACTTTGATTTAGTTTATTAACAGCATCACTATTTTTAACAATAATGGTTGCTCCACTCTTAAAGTTATTTATCACATTATTTGCACTTGTGCTTGAAGTAATATTCATATTTCTTATATCTAAGTAAGATAAATTTCTTACATTACTAAACATTGAGTCCATCTTAGTAACAGTACTTGGATTCCATGTAGATATATTTAAAGAAGTAAGAGCGGCATCATTAACAAATAATCCATTGAAATCTGTTACACCACTAACATCAAATCCACTCATATCTAATGATTCAAGTTTAAAGCAGTTAGTAAATGCATTAAACATTTCTGTAATATGTGGATTCCAATTACTAAAGTTTATTGATTTTAAGTTTTTACATTCACGGAATGTTCCCCACATTGAATATATTTTAGATGTATTCCATCCAGATAAATCAAGTGATTCAAGTGATTCATCTCCTTGGAACATACCAGCAATCATTTCAACATTCTCAGTATTAAAGTTTCCAAAGTTAATACTCTTTAAATTCTTCATATCAGAGAATAAATATTTAGAAATTTTTGGAGCATAAATAATACCCTCGCAACTAATTGTTAAGTTATAAGTATCTCCACCTGCAGATGTTAAATAACCAATTACTGAATTATCTTGTAAAGCTGATAAATCCCATTTCTTTACCGCATTTCCTGGGATGCTACCACCTTTTACAAAATTAATAGACACTATTTTATCTCTCCATTCAGAAGCTCTATAGGTTTCAGTTGATTCATCTTCCCTATTTTCAATTAATAATGAATCCTTAACATCAAAATGTTTTTCAGCGAGAACATCTTTTAATAAGAATCCTGTTTCATTAAGTATTGAATCTGGCAAATCATTTCTCCATGTACCACGAGTAGCAATTCCATATCTATCTCCACCATTAAATGTGCTTGATCCAAAGCCAAAGAACATATAACTTAACTTATATTGATTTAAAAGATTAATAAATCTATATACATGAGGTTTTATAATTTCAACTGCACCTGAACCGTTTCCTTCAGGTCCCCATTCAGTTACAAACACTGGTAACTTTTTATCTAAAGCATATTTTAATCCATATGTTGTTTTTGCTGTAATTGATCTCATGTATAAATGATGTGAATACATTATATTTGAATAATTAAGTGGATCATTTGCTGGGATTGTTAAGTCTTGAGATGCCCCAGGCGAACCTACGAATATTACTGCATCAGGAGATATTGCTCTGATAGCAGGTATAATAACGCTTGCATGATTCTTACAATCTTGCCATGTATTTTGAATTTGAGGTTCATTCCATATTTCAAACATTACATGTGGATCATTTGGATAAAGTGATGCAATTCTTGTTAATGCTTCCTTACATTTTTCCGTTAATGGATTAGCATCATTAGATGCTGGATCCCAGTTAACAATAACATACATATCATTCTTAATTGCAGCATCAATACCAACTTTCATTCCATTTATGTAAGCATCTTCATGACCAATATAAGAAGCCATCCATTTAATATTAGCTGTAATAAATAATCTTAATCCATTTGCTCCCCAAGATTTAATTGTTGCAAGAGATTCATTATTTATTTCTCCATGGAATGGATTATTAAAATCGTTTTCTCCACCAAGACCACCATTAGAAACACCTTTGATTCTAACTAATCTATTGCTTTTATCACAAAGGTTAGAACCACATACATGTAGTTGACCTGAATAACCAGTTAGAATACTGTTATTAGATTCTTCTTTAGCTTTTTCTTCGATATATTCTTTTGTTAATTCTTCTTGTGAGACATCTTTTACCTTTTCTATCGCATCAATAATATTTTTTATTATTCCATTTTTGTCTTTTTTATCTGAATAGTTATAACCTACGACTGTATTTTCACCATCAGTAAGTGTGACAAATTCTTTGATTGTATCTCCGATTTTTTTAATAGTAACAAATCCAGAATATTTTCCTGTATCTGCTAATTCTAAATTTGTTTTAACATCATATGTTTTTATATCATCACTATTACCATCGACTTCATCTTTTATATATTGTTTTTCTGCTTCAATTACAACTTTATCTGTATATTCTTCAAAAGCTTTTTTCTTAGATTGATTAACTATATTAAGTATTGCAGGAATCGCAAATATCATGATAAGAGCTAGAACAACTATAACTGCTAAAATTTCAACAAGCGTAAAACCTCTATTCTCTTTCATAGTATCACCATTATTATTTTATCATGAAACAAAAGAAAACACACTCGAATGAGTGTGTTATATTACTTAGCTTCTTCAGTAGCTCTTGTTTCACGAATAACTGTAATCTTAATAGTTCCTGGATATTGCATTTCAGATTCAATTTGATTTTTGATATCTCTAGCAATCTTCATTGATTTTAAGTCATCAATTTGATCTGGTTTAACAATTACTCTGATTTCTCTACCAGCTTGCATTGCATAAGATTTTTCTACTCCTTCATAAGAGTTTCCAATCTTTTCAAGTTGTTCTAATCTTTCAATGTATTTTTCCATTGAATCATTTCTAGCACCAGGTCTACTTGCGCTCATTGTATCAGCAATTTGAACAAGTACTGCGATAACTGATTCTTGTTCAGCATCTCCATGGTGAGATGCAATTGAATTAACAACCACTTTATCTTCATGATATTTCTTAGCTAAATCTACACCGATTTCAACATGTGAACCTTCAGTTTCGAAATCAATTGCTTTTCCAATATCATGTAATAATCCTGCACGTTTTGCTAAGTTAACATTTTCACCAAGTTCGCCAGCCATGATTCCACATAGGTTAGCAACTTCGATTGAATGTTGTAGAGCATTTTGTCCATAACTAGTTCTGAAGTTTAATTTACCAATAATATGAACTAATTCTGGATCAATCTTTGAAATACCAAGTTCATAAATTGCTTCTTTACCAATTTCAGTAACTTTAGTATTCATTTCTTTACAAACTTTATCATAGATTTCTTCAATTCTAGTTGGATGAATTCTTCCATCTTTAATTAAAGTTTCAATAGTTTGTTTTGCAATTTCTCTTCTGAATGGATCAAAAGATGAAATTGTAATAGCTTCAGGTGTGTCATCAATAATTAAATCAACACCAGTAACTGCTTCGATTGTATGAATATTTCTACCTTCCCTACCAATTAATCTTCCTTTCATATCATCACTAGTAAGTGCAATTGTAGATGTAGTAGATAAATTTGTTACATCATTTGCATATTTTTCCATTGAGCTAACTAACATATCTTTAGCTTTAGCATCAATTTCAAGTTTAGCTTCAGCTTCCATGTCTTTGATATATTCTGCTATTTCAACTTCCATTTCAGCTTCTACTCTTTGCATGATTAAGTCATGCGCTTTTTCTTTGGAAAATTTAGCAATCTTTTCTAATTTTTCCATTTCTTCTTTCATAAGTTCGTCCATCTTATTTTCTTTTTCTTGGACCTTTTTTTGTAAAGCATTTAAATTATCATTTTTTTGTTCTAGTTGAGCATCACGATTTTGAAGCATTTCTTCTCTTTTATCTAAAGATTTTTCTCTTTGTAATAATCTATCTTCAGATTCTTTAATTTCTTCTTTTCTTTCTTTTACTTCTTTATCAGTTTCTTGCTTCAACTTATAGCTTTCTTGCTTTAGTTCTGCAAGTGAATCCCTTTTATATTTTTCCGCTTCCTTTTTAGCATTGTTTAATAATTTTTCAGCTTTTTTACCAGCTCCAAAGCCAGTAACTACAACTAATATAAGTGCAAGTACGATACCTGCAATTAATCCAAGTAATCCGAAAACTAATGACGAACCATTCATGGCCATTATCATTATTTTTCTCTCCTTTATACATCTAATAGAATATTAATCAATATTAACCTTCTATATTTAAATTATAGTTTATAAGACAATCTTTTACAACAAAAAAATGAAATCAGAGATTTCACTTTTCATTTTTAATTTTAAGATAATTATTAAATAGTACAACTAATATTCCATTAATGAAATTAGCATATGTTACAAATCTAAATGATATTAAATAAAACATTACAAATAAATGTATAATAAAGTATCTATTAACAAAATTAAAATGTTTTTTTTCAGGAGTTAATGCAATTAGATGTACTGCAATTATTAAGAATACATAAACTGCTATTTCATAAGGTAGTACATGTCCAAATGTTACACCTGCTTTTACATACTCTTCTCCTTTTAAAGTATTAAACAATAAATAAATAAAAATTCCTTCAATTATTGTCATTAAAACCATAACAATTATAGATAATATTTTCTTACTCATACGCTTCACCTTTTTCATTATATCATAAAAGGTGAAAAATTACTTTTCACCTTCATTTAAAATATTATAATGTTCACGAACTTTATAGTCAATTTCAGCTGCTATGTCAGGATTATTTCTTAAGAAGATCTTAGTATTTTCTTTTCCTTGTCCAATTTTCTCCCCATTGTACGAATACCATGCTCCAGATTTATTGATAATATCAATATCTGATGCTAAATCTATAAGTTCTCCTTCATAAGAAATTCCTTCACCATACATCATATCAACAGTTGCTGATTTAAATGGTGGAGCCATTTTGTTTTTAACAACTTTAACAGTAGTTCTGTTACCAATAACAGAATCTCCCATTTTAATTTGTTCTCCTCTTCTTACATCTAAACGAATTGATGCATAGAATTTTAATGCACGTCCACCAGTAGTAGTTTCTGGATTGCCAAACATAACTCCAACTTTTTCTCTTAATTGATTAATAAAAATTGCTATAGTATTTGTTTTATTAATAATACCTGCAAGCTTACGTAATGCTTGAGACATAAGACGAGCTTGTAAACCTACATGATTATCACCCATCTCACCTTCGATTTCAGCTTGAGGTACAAGTGCTGCTACTGAATCAATTACAACAATTTGAACGGCATTTGAACGCACTAAAGCTTCACAAATTTCTAAAGCTTGTTCACCCGTGTCTGGTTGAGAAAGTAAAAGCTCATTAATATCTACACCTAAGGCTTTTGCATAAACAGGATCAAGTGCATGTTCTGCATCAATAAATGCTGCTCTTCCTCCAGTCTTTTGTACTTCAGCTACAGCTTGTAAAGCAATTGTAGTCTTACCACTTGATTCAGGTCCATATACTTCTATAATTCTTCCCTTTGGAAATCCACCAACTCCTAAAGCAACATCTAAACTTAAAGATCCAGTAGAAATTGTTTCTATTTCCATATGAGACTCATCACCGAGTTTCATAATAGCACCTTTACCAAATTGTTTTTCAATCTCGGCCATTACTTCTTCAAGCGCTTTATCTTCTTTAATATCACTTTTTTTCATATTGTACTCCTTTGTTTGATCTTCCTTACATAATAATTGTATCAAAATAAAATCTTAAAAGTCAAGAAAAAATCAAACAAGTGTACGAATATTAATTTTTAACATAAAAAAAGTAGAATTATTTAAATTCTACTTTTCTTTAAATGCATCTTTATTAACTGAATAGTATTGAATTCCACTTACAATTGAAAGAATTGTTGCTGCATAAACTAAACCTTTTGCAACTTGAATACCAATTAATTCAAATGGAAGATTTCCAAAGAATACTAAAGTTAATCCTGACATCATACAAATTGTTTTAAGTTTACCTAAGATTGAAGCACCAACTGCATGTCCACTTTGACCTGCAACCATTTTAATTGAATCAACTGCAATATCTCTTGTAATAATAATTACAGGAACTACTACACTAATCATTCCGTTACATGCAAGAACAATTAAGATTCCATTAACTAACATTTTATCTGCAATTGCATCCATTACTTTACCGAAGTCAGTAACTAGATTTCTACTTCTTGCAATATGTCCATCTAATGAATCTGTTAGAGATGCTATTAAGAAAATTACACCTCCAATAATATATTTAAGTTCTAATGTAACTTTTCCAATTAAATATTTAGGTAATTCTATACCACATAAATCAAATGGAAAAATTAAAAATACAATTAATAATATAGATAATACTATACGTGCCATTGTAATCTTATTTGGTAAATTCATATCCCATTCCTCCTATTCTGTATAATAACTCAATACATCAGTACTGTTATTACCAACTGTTATTTGTGATACACTCCACCATATAGCAAGTACTACTAGTATAAATACTACTAAAGTAATAATAATATATGGAAGTGTTTTTTCCTTAGGAAATGCGCGTGTATAAGGAGATGCAATTCTATCTGGATCATCAACTTCAGATTTAGAATTTTCCTTAATAGCAGCTACTATTTCTTGTGAAGGAATTTTACTTGTATGATCAAACATATATTCATTAAATTCTTTAATTACTTTATCAGTGTCATATCCTAAATACTTAGCATAATCAACTAAATATCTTTTAAGCACATAGATATCCTCAAATGAGCCTAATGTACCAGCTTCAATTTGCTCAAGGGCAATTACTGGAATATTAATATCATTAGATACTTCTTCTAGTGAAATACCTGCTGATTTTCTTAACCCCATTAATATTTCTCCTGTCTTATGCAAAAGAAACCACTCCTTAATATTAATATAAAAAAAGAATAATCTTATAAGCCATGTTCTGTACCTCTTACGAGGCGGTAAACATTTATCTAGCATTACTGCTCCTTATCTCCCTTATCATTCGTTCAATAAGACTCTCCTACCAAAATTTGGATTTCTCACTTGCGGGGCTTACCACGTTCCACCTTAACCGTTTCCAGTTAAGCTCGTCTCTTTGGCGCTTTATGGCTACTATAACCATGGTTAGGTTATCTCGCCGCCGTCAGTCTTACAACTGCCTAGGTTTTATCCTAGCACAAACACTACTTTCATCACAGAAAGTGTGAGCATGGACTTTCCTCAACACATATTTCAGCGCAGCGTTTACCCAGATTATTCGTCTTTTCCGTATACTGTTTTTTCTAGATTTGAAATTCTCTTAAGAAGGTCAATATTATTGTAATTAGCATTTGGACCTGCTTGAGAAGTTTGTCTAGCTGAATCAATAATATTTTTCATCTTCATATTATCTGCTCTTAATTTTTCTTTATCTTCTTTTAATTGAGCATTTTCAAGTTGAAGTTTTTTAATAATATTAATAAATCCAGTATAATCTCTTATTATCATATCAAGATATTTATCTACTTCTTGAGGTCTATAACCCATAGGATCTCTTTTAAAATCTTTATTTAAAATATCTTGAGGTGTTAAATAGATTTTCTCATTATACATATATCTCTTTCCCTTCTTACATGGTTTATTTTAATCTTAATTCACGTCTTTGTCAATTAAACCACTAATTTATATCATAATAGCTAAGTATAGAATCAGCGATTGTTTCTGCTATTTTTTCACGATTATTTATAATAAATTTAGCATCTGTTTCATTATCATGATATCCAAGTTCTACCATTAGAGATAACATATTACCCTTTTCAATTGTGTTAGATCCTTTGATATTATTTGAATACATAAGTTTAGATTCTTTTAATTTATTTAAATTACTATTAATTATATTAGATAAACTATAACTATTTGATGAACTGTTAGTTATAATTGTTTGAATTCCTGACTTATCATGTGAATCACTTGATGTAGTTTCTAGTGAAACAAGTAAATCAATATTATTGTATTCACACTCACTTAGAATATTACTATATGAAGATAAATAATCATTTCTATATACTTTAATATTCTTTGAAGTAAGTTTCTTTTCAATAAGATCACTTACTAAGTTCATTTCTTTTCTTTCATTAGTATATGGAGTAACTCCAATATTAAAGTATTGATTAGAAGATGCTAAATATACACTTACATCTTTTTTATTTATCTTTAATTCATAAGTTTTAACATCAGAATGAATATCTTTATTAATTACTACAGTTTTAAGTGTAGTATTTTCATTTATAGTAATTGGACTTGAATAAACTAATCCACCATTTAATGGATCTGTTCCATCAACTGTGTAATAAATAGTTCCTTCATTAGTTGAATAAAGTTCTATTTTTTCACCCTTAGTTAAATGGTTGATATCTTTACTTACATATACTGGAGAAACTACAGATTCAACTTTAAACATAGTTAATGCTTTAGTTGAGTATTCTCCTAGATAAGCATTAACATTAATAGTATACATACCATCTTTAAAGATAGACTTATCAATTAATACTTCGTTTTCTTCAGTACTAGTAGTAGCTATTACATTTCCACTACTATTAACAATTTGTATCTCATATCTTTCAGCCCATGTTAAATCTTTAAATTTAAGATAGATTTCGTTAAGCTCTACTGTTGAACCATTTTCTGGACTAATTACCTCAGGAGTTTCTTGAGGATACATATTATTATAAAGTTTTACTGTATCTATTAAAGTTTCATTTTTAAGAAGTTCTACTACTAACTCTACTTTTTCATCTTTGAAGTATGATTCATTGATTTCATATACATCACTAGTAATAATATCTTCTTTAATTAGTTTATTTTCTATTAATGTATTATTATCATCATATTTATTCTTAGTTAATTTAATAGAATAATTCTTAGTATCTACAAGTCTAGATAAATAAATATAAGTAGTTTCATTATTTAAGAAGTTATTACTATCTTTAGTTAGATATACTTCTTTTTGATAGTTAAACTCATATGTATTATTAGCTTTTCTAGATTCATCTTTTTTATTATAAGCATATACATCTAATTTATATGTTTCATTTTCTTGAATGAATCCAAAATCTTGAGTAAATTCATTTTTATCTATTTTCTTTTTATATAATAATTCATCTTTAGAATCATGAATTTCTACAATATAGTATTTAGAAGCTCTTACTTTATCAAAAGATATAGTAAAAGATGTATCTATAGTATTTATTACACTATTTATATTAAAACCAGTTAGTATTGGAAAAATACCACTATAAAGAATAATAAATGCTAGTAAAAATACGACAGCTAATATAGAAACTAGTACTGCAGAAACTTTAATCATTCTTTTCACTTTTATCAACCCTTTTATTATTTTAATAATAGCATTATTTAATTAATTTTTCTACAGCCTTCTTAATAGAAAGTTTTCCATAATTGTATGTTAAACTTCCTTGTTGGTAAGCGATGAATGGAGGTCTGATTGGTCCATCACAAGAAAGTTCAATTGAAGAACCTTGTGTGAAGCATCCAGCAGCCATTATTACTTGATCGTCATATCCTGGCATATCCCATGGAATTGGAGTTACATGTGAATCAACTGGAGATGATGCTTGAATACCTTCAACATATTTAATTAAATCATCTTTATTACCAAATTCAATATTTTGAACAATGTCTGCTCTTATTTCATTATATTTAGGACTAACTTTATAATTAAGTTTTTCTAATGCATAAGAAGTAAGAATTGCAGTCTTTAAAGAAGAAGCTACTACTGAAGGTGCTAAATATAAACCTTGATATAAACTTTTGTTTATTCCTAAAGTTGGACCTACTTCTCTACCTTCACCTGGTAAAGATAATCTTTCAGCAACTAAATCAACTAATTTTTTAGAACCAACTACATAAGCTCCGTTTGGTGCAATTCCTCCTCCTAAGTTTTTAATCAAAGAACCAACACAAATATCACAACCTACTTCGATCGGATTCTTTTCTTCAACAAATTCACAATAGCAGTTATCAACCATGATAATAGTTTCAGGTGATACTTCTTTAATTAGTTTAGCAACATTTGCAACTTTATCTATAGTAATAGATTTTCTAGTTGAGTATCCTTTAGATCTTTGAATTTCAATTACTTTAACTTTATTATTAGTTAAATATTCCTTGATAGCATCATAATTAAAATCATCATTAACTAAATCAATTTGAGAATATTTAATTCCAAATGATTTTAAACTTGAACCATTTTCTTTAATGCCAATTACTTCATGTAATGTATCATATGGAAGTCCTGAGATAGATAATAGTTCATCTCCAGGTCTAAGTAAACCAAAGAATGTAACATTTAATGCATGAGATCCTGAGATAAATTGACTTCTTACTAATGCAGATTCAGCATTAAATACATCAGCATAAATACTTTCTAAAGTATCTCTACCTAAATCACTATATCCATATCCAGTAGTAGAATTAAAACATGCTTCTTGAACATTATTCTTATGAAATGCATTCATAACTTTTTCACTATAAATAGCTTCAATTCTATCTACTTTTTTAAATTCTTCTTGTAATGCGTTTTCAGCTTCTATAAATAAATTATTAAGATCCATAATAATCCCTCTTTTCGTTCGTATTATACAATAAAAAGGCATCTTTGTCATAAAGATGCTCTTATTTTTTTATTAGTGCTTTAAAATATGTAATATATGTACTTGATATTAAAACTGAACCAACAATATCAGTAAACCAATGTACTCCAGATATGTATCTTGTTAATACTATACTTACGCCTAAGATAAGTAATAAAATATTAACTAATTTGAATTTATCTTTAAACATACTTTTGTTAGCAATTATTGCACTAATTGAAAAACATAAACTCATTAATGTGTGTGATGATGGGAATGATGCTTCTAATCCTTCATCTAAAATAACAGGTCTATAATTTAAAGTTAATTTTTCAAATAATATATATGTAAGTAAGATAACTGCATAAAAGCCAGCAAGAATATAAAGTTCTCTATTAATCTTTTTAAAACTCTTATTCTTAATTAATTGAATAAAACCGTATCCAGCATATACTACTGGAATAAGTAATGCAACATAACCTAAGTATTCACTTATTTTATAAATTGTTTCATTATAATTAAATGTTAATTTAGAATTAATTGATGCAAAACCAACAGCGCTATTTTCTGGTCCAATATTTGAAATATCTACTTTAGTAATAAGTATAGTAAATACAATACTCATTATTAATAATAAAGTACCTGTAATTAATAATCTTTTCTTCATAAAAATCACCAAAAGAATTATAACATCTTTCGTTATGTTTTTAAACTTAAAAGTAGAAGATTACTCTTCTACTTCTGTTTTATCTTTCTTACTTGCTAAAAAAGAAATCTTATCTACGATAACTTCTGTTATGTATTTCTTTTCTTTGGTTGATTCATCTTCATAACTTCTATTTTGAAGTCTTCCTTTGATACCTACCAAATCTCCTTTTTTGCAATATTCACATGTGTGTTCTGCGACACTATCCCAAAGGACACAACGAATAAAGTCAGTTTCAAAAACACCATCTTCATTCTTATATGCTCTTTGGACTGCTAAATTGATAGATGTCATACGATAATCTTCATCAGTTTCTTTTAGAGTTGGATTATCAGTTAATCTACCAATTAAATAAACCATGTTGTGCATTGCTTTTCCCCCTTTCTGGTTACAAGATAACAAATATGAATTCTTAAATCAAAAGTCAGAACTTTAAAATTTAATGATTATTTTTTATGAATTATTAACATGAATTTATATTATTTTTCATATCTGTTTTATATTTATATACAAATAAAAAATATTGGTAGAATGCATATTTTTTACACAAAGATTTTATTAAATGATATAATTATTGTGTTTAGGAGGAAACAAAATGAAAAAGAAAAATATTATTATAGGAAGTGTTATTGGAATCGAAACAGTAGCAATCATTGTATTAGCAATTCTATGTGCTGTTGGACATTTCTCTAAGAGTCCAAAATTAAAAAATGGTGAAGATTTAGTTGTTTCATTAGGAACTGGTACTAAATATTCAGTAAACCAAGTATATGAAATGGTTAAAGATTCTTATGCATTACAAAAAATATTAGATAAAGTTGATGCTGAATTATTAGGAAACAAGTATAAAGATAATGAAGAAGTAGCATCTTATATTGAAACTAAAATTGCAACAGCTCATGCTAATTATCCAGAAGAAGCTGACTTTGAAAAATATTTAAGTTACTTCAATTGCAATACTGAAGATGAATACAGAGAATATTTAAAAGCTGAAAAAGAAAAAGAATTAATTACTACTGATTATGCTAAAACAACTGTTACTGAAAAAGAAATTAAAAAATATTATAAAGAAGAATATGTTGGAGATATCGCTGCTAGACATATCTTAGTAAGACCTAAAGATAATGATACTAGTTCAGCAAGAACTTTATCTCAAGAAATCTTAGATAAGATTGATTCTTTAGTAGCTGAAGGAAAATCAGTTAGTGATGCATTTGATGCAGTTACTAACGAATATAGTAGTAATGAACTAGTTAAAGCTGAAGATTTAGGATACTTTAACAAAGGTGCTATGGTTGAAAGTTTTGAAACTGCAGCATTCAAATTAAAAGTTGGTGAATATTCATCAAGTCCAGTATATACTCAATATGGATATCATTTAATTTATGTATATGATCAAAAAGAAAAAGGTAAACTTGAAGATGTTAAAGATAATATGATTGAACAAGTTGCTAAGAATAAAGTTGATGAAGATAAAACTAAGTTACAAACTAAAGCTTTAGAAAATTTAAGAAAAGAAAACAACTTTGAATTATTCGATTCAGAACTATCTAAACAATATGGTAGATACATTAATTACATGTTAAATAGTAAATAAAAGTCGATATAAATCGACTTTTTATTTTATTCTATAGTATAATAATTAACGAAAGAAGGTTACACATGAATAATAAAACATACTCATATAAAATAAGTGATAATCTTAAAGATGAAATTTATAATCATTATAAAGAAACATTTAAATTAAAAACTCCACCATACGCTGTATTTCAAAGTGATGATGGTGCTGGAACTATAGTTACTTTATATGAATCAGGTAAGATTGTATTTCAAGGTATTAGTGCTGATATAGATTATGACTTTTGGAAACAAAGAGAATTAATGGAAAATGATAGAGATATAGATGCTGATAAACCAGAGAATTCTATATTTAATCATACTAGTACAATCGGTAGTGATGAAGTTGGTACTGGAGATTACTTTGGTCCAGTTGTAGTTACAGCAAGTTATGTTCCTAAAGATAAAATTAAAGATGTTCTTAAATTAGGTGTTAGAGATTCTAAAAAGATTAACGATACTATGATTAAAAGAATTGCCCCTGCCCTAATTAAAAATGTAGTTCATGAAACTTATATTATGACTAATGAAGAATATAATAATTTAACTAATAGTAATTTAAATAAAATTAAAGCAGTATTACATAATAAAGCATTATTTAAATTAAATAGTGATCCTAAGAATGTACACTCTTATATAGTTGTAGACCAATTCTGTGAAAGAAATTTATACTATAACTATATTAAAGATGAAAAAGATATATGTAGAAAAATATGGTTTACTACTAAAGCTGAAGATAAATGTTTATCAGTTGCTGTTTCTTCAATTATATCAAGATATGTTTTCTTGCAAGAAATGGAAAAGTTATCAAGTAAGTATGGAGAACTTCCAATGGGTGCATCTGATAAAGTTGATGCTAAAGGTGCTGAGATAGTTAAAAAATATGGTTTTGATGAACTTAAGAAAATAGCAAAATTAAATTATAAAAATACTGAGAAAATAAAAAAGTTGGTTTAATACCAACTTTTATTTTGTAATAAATTCTAATGCTTTTTCTAATTGTAAATCCTTACCTGTTTTATTAATGATAAAGTCTTTAGATTCTTTAACACTTATTCCAGGTGTAATACCTATTTCATCAATATTATTATGATTTGGAGAATACCATTTAGCTGTAGTGTATTTAATCATAGTATCATCACTTAAAGTAGATGTTACTTGTACTTTTCCTTTACCAAATGTTTTTTGACCAATTAATGTAGCTCCATATGACTCTTTAAGAGCAAGTGCAAGTACTTCACTTGCAGAGGCTGTATATTCATTTACTAGAACTACGATTTCATAATTTCTAGATTCATCACTTTTAGCTTTAACTGTTTTTTCACTATCTTTATATTCAAGACTATATAATACTTTATTTTTACTTATAAATAGATCTGCGATTGATTCAGCAGTATTTAGATAACCTCCAGTGTTATCTCTTAAGTCTATAATAAGTGAATCTATTCCAGTATGTTCAAGTGTCTCTAAACCGTCTTTAAATTGATTATAAGCGTTCTTAGAGAATGATGATAAATATATATATCCTGTGTTAGAATCACTCTTATTTATGATTCTATAGTTAACTACAGGTAATGCTACATTCTTTACATCAACATCGAATGATAATTCTTTAGAATCTCTTTCTACTACGATATTAACTTTGTTAGATTCATTAATCATTTTAGAAATATCATCTAGTGCTATTTCTCTTGTAATAGTTGTTCCATTAACACTTCTTAAAATATCATTTTTTTTAAGTCCTGCTTTGAAACTTTCTGAATCTTTAACTACATTATAGATTACATAGTTAGAACCATTATCATAAACAACAATCCCTATTCCTTTATATGAATCACTCAAAGAATCAGTTAGACTTTCGGTTTCTTCAGAATCTAAATATTTAGAATAATTCTCATTTAAATATTCAAGCATCCCATCGATTGCTGAATCAGCAAGATTCTTATTATCTACTTTCTCATAATATGTACTTGTTATTTCTTTATATGATTTAACTATATCATTTAAGTTCTTATCAAATACATTATTTTTAGTTACGTTAAATACTATAAAAGTAGTAAAAATACAGACTACTACTCCAAAGATAATAGTAATAATTAAGAGTTCCTTCAAGGTGAAAGTATTCTTATGTTCTTTATTATTTAACTTATACTTATCCTTGAATTCTTTCATTATTACCACCCTAACATAAGTATATCATGAAATAAAAAAAGAAGATTAAAAATCTTCTCTTTTAGTTAAAGTATTTAATAATGGACATGAAGGAATCTTTATTGATAATGTATAAGTATAATCTTTAGAAACATATATTGTTTTTAATTTAGGACAAAGAGATGCTATATTAGGGTTTATTTGTTGAGTCATAAATGATAAATCTATCATTTCTAGATTAGGACAATTATAAAACATATCATCATATTTTAATTTACTGTTAGTATTCTTTTTTGGTTTAAATGTAATACTAGTATTTACCACTAAATGATAAAACATTTTAGATACATTTTCAGCAGAAGACATATCAAAATTAGATACATCAATTGCTGAAACATGCATTCCATTAAACATTAAATTAAAGTTTTTAACTTTACTTGTATTAAAACTAGTCAAATCTAGTTTTTTAATATTACTGGCTCCACAGAACATATAACTCATATCAGTTACGTTTGAAGTATCAAAATTTGAAACATCTAATTCTAAAAGATTAAAATCATTTTGAAATAAACCATTCATTTCTTTTACTTTCGATGTATCCCATAAAGAAACATTTAAATAAGTTATTGCCTCACAACCACAGAACGTTCTATTCATATATTCAACATTTGATGTATTCCATCTGGTTACTTCAAGATATTCTAACTTATGACAATTGCCAAACATATCACTTATATCATTAAAGTTTGAAGTATCCCAATCAGATACATCAAGGCTTATTAAACTTTCACAATATCTAAAAACACTTGGTGCATATGAGACACCCGAAACATTCCATTTAGTATTTTTAATTTCTTCAAGCATCTTGTCTTCAGCAAACATTGAACTAATACCACTACAATACTTAAAATCAAATAAATCTAAGTCTATTGTTTTTACATTTGGTAATTTAGAAAACATATCACTACCATCATAAAAATATATTCTATCTCCATTTGTACCAAAATAAATTGTTCCATTATCATACCATAGATATGTTTCTATACCAGAATCATTAGTATCTTTAGGAATCATATTAATATACATTCCACTATTATTTATATAATTAACTGTTTTAATATCTTTAACATTTTCTGCACCACCAGCAAGATTTTTTATAATTTGATTAATTGTGTTACCTGGATAAATAATATTTTCTTTTATATCACCTAAATAATATCCTGCAAGTGCACCTGTATAATCATATTCCATACAAGCATGGCAATCGGGGATTAATTTACAAAATCTATTTAAGTCTGATACTTCTCTCCATTTTGAATCATTATATTTATATACTCTATCATTTATATTAACATTGCTATCGATTGAATAAGAATCAATTATAAATTCTCCATTAGTCAATGTAACATATATATTTTGGCTTTTTGTATCTCTAATAATAAATCCATTATATTCATTTTTAATTCCAGATTGAGCAAGTAATATAGGATTAACTCTATTTAACAAACAAAAATCTAATTTACTATCAGGATATGTAGTTTCATCAAATAAGCTTTCAGCTTGTATCTTAGTTAAATCTCTTTGAACTTGAGCAACAAATAAATTTTTCTTTGCACCAGGAATTACATTTAAAACTGTTGGAACCGCAATTATAAGAAGTATTCCAAGGATAATTATTACTGCTAATAACTCAACCATAGTAAATGCTTTTTTATTTTCATAAGTATATATTTTATCCATATACAATCACCCTATTGTAATTATAAAATATTACACATAATAATTAAATAAAAAATAGAAACTTTTCAGTTTCTATTTCTTCTTTGTAGTTGTTGTAGTTGTTTCTTCTTCACTTAGTAATTTACCAATTTCATTCTTATCAGTAATAAATGAAGAAACTTTCTTTTTATTAACTTTAATTAAAGTAGTTTTAGTAATAACTAATTCATCACTATTTTTTGGTTTAGTATTTTCTGTTCCATTTGGATCATAATACTTTTTGTTCATTAAATCATTTAATTCAACTTTATATAAAGGTACTGCAGAAACATTATATTTATTAATAAATTCTTCTGCAAAAGCTTTTTCATCAGTATTATCAGCATCATAGAATAATACATAATATGATTTATCACTTAAACTTAAGAATTCACTAGCTAAGATTAACTTAGAATCATATTCAGCTTCAGTTGTAGTTGTAGTTGTTTCATCTTCTTTTAAATCTTTAGTAACAAAGTTTCCATTTAAGAAGAATAATAATCCTATGAAAATACCAATAATTACTACTAGTACAATAAAACCTTTAACTTTATCATATTCTTCATTAGATAATTTGGATTGTTTTAATTCACTAGTAATAAATACAACTTCCTTTTTTTCTTTTTTAATATCATTATTTATCTCTTTTTTCTTTTTCATCTTAAATCACCATATTCATTATACCATAAAATCGTTATATTTTATTTTTTATTTTCTTCTTGAGACTCAAGAATCTCATTTAATTCTTCAGTATAATCTTTAATCTTATCATTATTTACTTTTAGTTCTTCTTCTAATCTTTCATTTCTAATTTGTAATCTAGAAATACTAGTAGCTAATTCTTTAATCTTGTCTTCCATAATATGTTTCACCTATGTCGTTTATTATAAATAATTAAATAGTCATATGCAATAAAAAAATAAACTAGATAACTAGTTTATTTTATGTTAGCAACATATAACTTATCATCTTCTTTAATGATAGTTAATTCAATGCTTGATGGATAATCAAGTTTCTTTTCATATTCAATACTTACCTTTGCTATATAAGCATCATATTTTTTATTAATAGATTTATCACTATCAGGTTTATATTCAAATGTTCCTGTTTTAATAGAAACATCTACACTCTTAACAATTGGAAGACTTTGTTTTCTTGTTCCTTTAGAATTGTCTTCTAGATTATTATAGATAGTATCTTCAACTTTAAGTGAATAATTATCTACATTTGCAGGATAAATAAATTCTTTTCCACCAACGTCATATTTATTAATCTTATTATCCATTGTGAATAAATCTATAGTAAATAATTTAGCTATTGATTTAGCATAGGCTTCAAAGTCTACTTTTTCAGATTCAAGATTAGTCTTTAAAATATTAAATTCAGTTTTATAAAGTTCAGTATCCATATCATCTAATGTATAACCATACTTTTCAAGTGTACTTAATGTTTTCTTTTCTACTGTTTCAGTCTTTTTATCATCACCCTTAAATAAGAAGATAAGAGCAAGTGCAATAAGTACCATTACTAGTAAAATAATTACACTAAATACTACTGCTTTTTTAACTAATGGATTCTTTTCTTTCTTTTCTTTATTTTTTTGTGTTTTCAAGTATATCACTTCTTTCTTTTTGTTCTCTTAATAAATCATATACTATTATATCATTACTTATTTGCAAGATATCTTCTGTATATTTAATTCTATCACTAATATAGTCTTCATCTAAAGTTAATTTAGATGTTTTTAAATCATCGAGTAATCTATAAGAACCTTTAGAACTTGTATAGTATACTTTATCTGTTATAAAGTTACCATTTGGGAATACTACAATATTACCATTATTAATATTAAATATATCATTTCCTAAAGCATATGTAGGTTTTAATCCTAACATATTAGAAATTGTTGGTAAGACATCTATCATACCCATTGGGTATGAGTATGTGCCGCTTAGTGTTCCATTAGGTGTCCATATAATTAGAGGAACTTTCTTGAATAACTCGAATTCAGTTTGATCGAAATCAATGTAGTTTTGATCATCCTTCTCATAATCCTCCCCTGTTTCTGGGTTGAAGTTAACAAAATGACTGAATTGTTTTCTACCAATTTGAGCAGCATGATCTCCATAAAGAACAAATACTGTATTATTATATTTATCACTTTGTTTAACATATTCTATAAATGAACCTAATTGCTCATCTGCATAATGGGCAGCTTGTAGATATCTACCTAGAGATTCCATATTATCACTAGATAAATAGTCATATACTATTTCTTTTTTAGTTACTGGATCATATTTACCAGTATGATATGTTAAATCTAAAGAATCAACACCTTCAAGGTATGTTGAATCTTGCCATGGAGTATGATTAGATAACATGATTAATGTTCCCATATAATTATCATACTTATCATCTTCATCAATCATTGTTTGAATCTCTTCAAGTTTTGTGGCAGTTTGTCTAAAGAATGATTTATCTGATAAACCTAAACCTACGATTTCATCTATTTCATAATCATCTTCAGAATAGAATCTTTGATATCCTAAATACGGATACATTTTATCTCTATTCCACATAGATGCTTTGTTTCCATGCATTGAGAATGTATAATACTTTTTATCATTTAATAAGTTTTCCAATGTTTGATATTTTCTATTGTAGTAAGATACAAATACTGTACCACTTTGTACTGGCATTAAAGATGTATTGTAAGTAAACTCAGCATCACTTGATGTTCCTACGGATACTTGTGAATAGAAGTTATTAAAATACATTGATTCATTAACTAATTTATTTAAGTTAGGTGTTACTTCTTCACCATTTATTTTAAGTCCAATAAGGAAATTCATTATACTTTCTAAGTGAACATTAATTACATTATATCCATTTAATACATTAGTATATTGATTAGAAGTTTCTTTATATGGATGAGTTTTATAATACTCTACAAATCTATCATAGGCTTCTTCCTTACCGAAAAGAGTACTAAGATGAGTAACAGTTGTTTGAATAATATCATTTACTTGATAAACTATGATTCCAAATCTTTCTACGATATACTCTCTATTCCATTGTTTAGTAAGTCTTGATACATCCTTAGGTTGTAATGTAGAAATACTCATAAATAAACCTATTACTCCGATAATAAGAACATTACCTAGAAGTTTTCTACTTGTTTCTACTTTTTCAACATAATTAAAATAATCTTTTTTCTTAAGATATATATGTAGAACTACAAAAAGAATTGGTCCTAATAAATAAAGAAAATTAGTATAATCAAGTTTTGAGAATACTGCATCTGTTACTTCACCAGTTTGTCCTAGAGATTCAAGTAATCCTACAGAAACAAAGTTAGTAAAGAATTTAAAATAAATACCATTTATAAAATTGATAAGAGTAATAATTATTAACATGGTATTCCAATATATATGTTGTTTTTTAACTTTAAAGAAGTAACCAAAACTACCTATGATCATTACACAACTAAAATCAAAGGCAAAAGCAAGCATATTAAATCCTTCATTAATTGTATACTTTCTTACTAAAGAACAACTAATAAGACTTAATATTAAAAATGCAAGAAATTGTCTATTATAAAGACTAAAGTTATATAAATCATTAACTGTTTTATTAAAGAATTTTTTAAAATTGAAATTAATGATTTTCTTTTTTAAATCTCTCATTCTTTTTCTCATATGTTTAACCTCTTATCTTCTTGATTATATCATGATATAAAGAAAAAAAGTATATAGGAAAGAAAAAACAAGTTATGCTTGATTTATATTAATTAATTTGATATATTAATTGTGTTATTGAAACGCAGGTGTGGTTCAATGGTAGAATGCGACCTTGCCAAGGTTGAGACGGGAGTCCGATTCTCCTCACTTGCTCCATAGTGAAATCTGCTCGAACTTTTCGAGTTTTGATAAATAGCTAATCCAATTTGGATTAGTTTTTTTGTGTTTCGAACACCCACTTGTCAGCTTGGAAGAATACAAAGACTATCCTACTTTATAAAGAAAGGATGGAACTATGGTAAATATTATTAAGGAAGAACTATCATTAGAAGAATCGTTGAAAAAGAAAATTGAGTTTATTTGTGATTTTACTAATAATAAACCTATTATCATAAATGGTAGTATTAGAAAAATTGATAAAACTAATTTAACTTATATTGAACCACATAGAATAATTATTAATAATACTACATTTCTTGCTTTCAACTATTCTAATGAAATATTTATTGAAAATTTATCTAATAAGATAAAATTATCAGAACTAGAAGATTATTTAAAGACTATCTAAATACTACTATTCCCTATATAAGGAATTGACAAATCATAAAAAAGTGATATTATAAATAACCAATGAAAGAGGTATGCTCTAGAAATGGAGGTACATCTATGAAGAATAAACACAATTTACCCAAAATTTATAATATTGAATTATTTGAGGAGTCAGTAGTATTTAGACTTTACTAGATACTATTGTCTCCTCTTTTTTAGTAAAAGGAGTTGAGATTTATGAATAATGATAAGAAAATTGCAGGTATTTATATTCGTGTATCTACCGAAGATCAAGCTCGTGAGGGATTTAGTTTACCAGAGCAAGAGAAAAGACTTCGAGCAATGTGTGAATATAAAGGTTATGAAATATATAAGTTATATAAAGATGCTGGTATAAGTGCTAAAACTGGTAATTTAAGACCTGCATTTGAAGAACTACTACAAGATATAAGAGATAAAAAATGTAATACTATTGTTGTATTAAAGTTAGATAGACTTACTCGTTCAGTATTTGATTTAGAGGGTATCATGAGATTTTTAGAAGAAAATGATGCTTACTTAGATTGTGCTAATGAAGAAATTAATACTACTAATTCAAGTGGTAAATTAGTTGCTAGAATGCTTACAAGTGTTTCACAAAATGAAATTGAAAGAACAAGTGAAAGAACTAAATTCGGTTTAGCTGGTGCTATTAAAGAAGGACATATTCCAGCAAGAGCCCCACTCGGTTATAAACATGAAAATAAAAAGCTAGTTCCTGATCCACTTACAAAAGATATTGTATTAAGAATATATGATTTATATTTTGAAGGTAAAAGTTATTATAATATTGCTACTATATTTAATGAAGAACAAGTTTTAGGAAGAACTAATTGGAAAGATACAGGAATATTAAGAATAATTGCAAATGAGGTTTATAAAGGAGATTATGTGCATGGTAAAAGAACTAAAAACCCAACTTACTATAAAGATGTTGTTGAACCATTAATAAGTAAAGAAATGTGGGAAAATTGCCAAGTTCAAAAAAAGAAAAATCAAAAGAATTATATGAGAACTCAAACTTATATCTTCCTACAAAAATTAAGATGTCCTAAATGTGGAAGAATACTTGCTGGTGGTGCTTCACATAAAATAAAATCTGATAAATGGTATTTCTATTATAGATGTGAGAATTGTAAAAACAATATTCACGAGGATAAAATTGAGGATAAAATAAAAGTTTTACTAGCCGACATATTAGAATACGATAATGTTGTTAATGAGTTTTTCTTACCAGTTTTAAAATCTAAATTAGATAATCCTAAAGAACAATTAGAAAAAGAATTAAAATCACTAAATAATAAACGAAATAGAATTAGAAAAGCATATATTGATGAATTATTTACTGAAGAAGAATTTAAACAAGAATCTAAATTAATTGAAAGTCAAATTGAAATGATTAGTTCTAAATTACTTGAAAACTCTCAAGCAGAACAATTAAGTTTTACTACTGAAGATATACTACTTAAAAGAGATATGGACTTTATCAATAAAGTTAAACTACCTATATCTTATTATGCCTTTAATGATAACTGGGATTTATTAGATCGAGATATTAAAGCCGATATTGTTATGAGATATATTGATGATATAGAACTAGAACTAAAAAATAATAAATATGAAGTTAAACAAATTAACTTTAGAAGCACTTTTTATAGCGATTTTGAGGAGTTATATAAGAAAGGTTATATTGATAGAAAAAGGCCTCTTACATACGATATAAATGGTGTTTGTGTCGATACAAATGTAAGATATAGTGAATACTTACCTATTAAAGATGTAATGCAACACTTATATAGATTAAATGAATATTATGAAGTTAATTTATATAAAGGAACTTATTATAAAGAAACTGAAAAATTAGATATAGGCCCACTTCAAAGAAATGAAGTTCCTATAAGAGTATTCCCTTTACAAGATAATAACAACGGAGATAAGAATTGGTTATCAATGGGAATGTTAGCAACTAAAAATAATCCAAACGATATAAAAGTAAACATTAGAGATGTATTTGAAACAATACCTGATAATGTTACCGAAGAGGATTTTATATTAAGTGATGACATTGTTAGTCAAGAACAACGATAGTTGCTTGTGAAATTCTTGACTAACAATAGTAAAAATAATAATGGAAAAATATCAAAACAAAATACTTTTTCGTTTTGATGTTATCCATCATATAAAAAATTTTTTGCTTACTTTTTTCTAAAAAAAAGTAATAACAAACGAACACGTTTTGTTGAAACTTGTTTCAATGAAAGTGGGAAAAGTTTGTTTAAATAAATTATGAAAATAATCGTTAGTTATTTGAATAATTTACATAGATAAAATAAAAAGTAGTACTTTCTATTTTATCAATACTTTATGTAGTTTTAACTATTTATAGTTATTACGAATAAAGTATAAACGGTTTCTAAGGTGGTAAACCTTAGCTTCCATATCTTGTCTCTGACAAGATATATAGGAAGTTATGAATAATGACAAAGCCACTTTCGTGCCATTTTCAATATTCATAATTTAGGGGGTGTAAAAAATATGGAATTATCTTATTCACTACATTTAGGTAATGATAAAAACAAATCTATTAAAGCAAGACAAGAAGCAAAGAATACTCCATCAGGTACTACATCAAAGAATAATAATGCTATTCAAAATGTTAAACAATTAGGAAAAGTAAATCATCATAATTTAAGACAATATGATAATAATCAAGAACTAATAAAAACTATTAAAGGTTCAAATGATATTGTTAAAGATGTTAAAGAATTATATTTAGAATTATTTGATGAAGCTAGATTAAAATACAATAATAAACAAACTAGAGATGATAGAAAAATAGATAACTACTTTAATAAAATTGCTAATGATACAAAACATGATCTTGCTTGTGAGATAGTTATCGAACTTGGAAATATGGAGTATTGGGATGAGAAAAGTTTAGAATATAAATATCAAATGACACAAGTATTTGAACAACAACTAGAAGATATACAAGAAATTGTTCCAGACTTTTATATAGCAAATGCGACTATTCACTTTGATGAACACTCTCCACATATGCATATAGTCGGAGTTCCTGTTAAAGAAAATTGTAAAACAGGTTTATCTAGACAAGTTGGTAAAACATCAATATTTACCAAAGAATCATTAGTAGTTATTCAAGATAAAATGAGAGAAAGATGTATCAACGAATTTAATATTGCATATGGTTTAGATTCCAAACTTAAAGAAAAGGAAAAAGGTAAAAATAGAGATATTACTTCATATGAAAGAAAAGTCTTTAATGAAAGAGTTAAAGGACTTAAACAAGAAATATCTAATTTACAGAATGAAGTATCTGATTTAGAAGATAATAAAAAGTCTATCAATAAACAAATAGATAAACTTAATAAAGATAAAACTGATATAGTTGATGAAATTGATAAAAAGAAAAAACTTAATAATAAAATTGTTATTAAGTCTAAAAATCAATTACTAGATGAAAACAAAAAGTTAAAGGTAGAAAATGAGCATTTAAAAAGTATTAATTATCAAACTGAAACTAGATATAATGATTTAAAAGAAAGAACTGATTATCTTATTTATCATTTAAATAAAATAATCAAAAAGCTTCCAGAATTTATTCAAAATTTAATTGATAGATTATTTAATTATAATAATATTAATATTAAATATTTTAAACAACAATATGATCCTGAAGTTATAAGAAAAAGAGAAAAATCATTTAAAGGTTTTAATTTATTTAATAAAAAAGAAATTGATAAATCAACTCAACATATTAATGATGAAATGAATGAAGTTGCTGAAGAATTTTATAAAGAAAAAAAAGATAAAGAAAAAGACAATAGCTTTGAAAGATAAGCTATTGTCTGCTTTTACTTTGAAGTTGTCTTTTTTACCTCGTCTGATTTAAAATATCCTGATTCTCTTAAGTTTTTTCTTACCTCCATAAGTATATTTGCTGTAGAATACCCCATATCCGAATATAGGTTTTTAAATCTTTCAGCAAATAAATCATATGGTATGTCTTGGTGTTGAAGTATAATCTTAGTTAATTCTTCTGCAATTGCAATTTCATTATGAGTAATATCTTTTTTTATTTCAGATTCATATATTTTTCCAACTTTATTAATATCTTCAACATCCTTAATAACTTGTTTTGCTTTTTCTATTCCATAAGCCTCAATCAATTTTTTTTCTGCTTCTTCTTCAGAAAGATTATTTTGTTTTTTATAGTTTAAAAAATCAACTGCTGTTTTAAATCTAACTCCTTTTTGAGATAACTCATCTTCTTCACTTTTTAAATTATTATCATAATAATTAACATCAAATATTCCATTTGATTTATTAGATTCTTGTTTTAATTCTTCGTTCATAATAATTCTCCTTAATAAATTTTATTATATAAAAAATTACATTTTTTTGCTATTTTTAAAATATATTTCTAGAACCAGATCTTTTGTATTTTTATATGATTGTATTAATTCATAATTTGCTTTATATTCATCAAACATTAATTTCTTTTCTTTTTCAAATTTTTCTTTATCCTCTTCGGATGCATCTGATTTTTTCACATTTTTAGCGGATTTCATAAGTAGTAAATTGCTTGTTGAAACAGGATTTAAAGCAAATTGACAATTTATTCCATCTCTACTTGTATTAATAGAATTTAAACCAAAAATATTTTCAGCTTCTTCCAATGAAAAGAAATCGCCGACTGCAATCATTGGAATCATATAACCTGTTGGTATTGTTTCTTGAACGCCAGCAGTTATATATGGAACTTGTTTAATTTTTTCAAGTCCATTTGACTCATCTGGATTTTTTAATAGTTTTCTTATTTCTGGCGTTGCACATTCTAAATTATCAATAAAACAATCGCCAACTAAATTAAAAACACTAAATAAATCACTTGATTTAATTATCATATTAATGTCATAAGTATTCATTGCTTCATAGAATCTAATTTCTGAATCAATTCTTTCTAAAAATAGATTCATTTCTTCTTCTGTCATGTTTTCAACATTAATTATTTGACAGCCATCTTGCTTAATTTGTCTTATATTATCATGTGCTTTTTTTGCTTCTTCACTTCCTAAAGCAAAAGTTTCATACTTACAATAGGCATAATTATCTTTTCCGTATAACACTACTAATTCTTCTTCACACATAAATAAACCTCCTATAACAATTTTATCATATTTTTTATCGTTTTTATCAATTTTACGTAAATTTAGTAAATTAATTTACATTTTTATAGTTTTTATGGTATTATTATTTTAGTGATTGGTTGTTTATCAACTTTTAATATTAGGAGTTTCAAATAGCCTGTGCTATCGCTCCATTTGAAACTTAAAACTAGTCTTATGACTAGTTTTTTTAGTTATAAATTATCTACTTTTCCCATCAGTTAAATCATTATTAACTATATTATTCATCATTGCAAGCATATTTTCTTTATTTAAGTTACCTTTTTGTTGAAGCGTTAAAAATGCATTAACTATATCATCTTTATATTGATTCATTAATTCGCTTAAATCACTTAGGCCATTATTTTCGAATGATTTTTCAATTAATTCATCTCTTGATATACCATAATAAGATAATAATGAATGAAATGTTATATATTCTTTGTCTACTTCAGATAATGAATTTTTATAATTTAAAGTATTAATATTATATAGTGGTAGATTCATTTCTGCAGAAAGATTTATTGCTTCCTGATAATCTATATTTAAATCATTTTCTCCCAAACCAATAAGTGCGATTGCACAAGGTTTAGAATTAACTAATATTTCATTATAACTACTTGAAGAATATAAATCTTCTTCTTTTTTAGTGGTCCTACTTATACCTATTTCTTCTAAAACTTTAGGTGTGGAAAGTTTTGTTCCCTTTTCTTTATTAACAGAATCACTTCCAAATACATTGGAAGAAAGATCATAAGCACTAATCATTTCTATTTGTGAATCATTAGGATATATAAAACCAATTCTTCTTGTTGATCCTAAATAAGTTGCTATAAAATTCGAACTAATCATACTGCAAGAAGAATGCACTGGTCTATTCATTAATGCATAAACTTGATCTCTTAATTTTCCACCAGTTATATTTGAGAATAAGAATCTAAACTTACCTTCTTCATCAATATTATTTGTTAATGATCTTTCCCAAATAAATTTAATAATATCATTATATTTTGTTTCAAGTTTTTTTAAATCGGCTTTACCATTATTTAATTTGACAATATCTATGATTACTTCTTTAATTTTATTATCATCTATAAGTTTTCGATAATCATTGTTTTCAATTAATGATTTTAACGACTCTTCTGCCAAATATAATCCTTCTTTTCCTTGGATATCTTTATACTTATTAACAATAAAATTCAAGTTTTTAACATTATTTATATAATTATTAAATACATTGGATATAGATTCATATTGTCTTTCTATATCATTAGAATCTATAGTCATATTATTAAGTGTTTCTTTTATACTTTCTAATTCAGGCGCATTATTAATTATAGATGATTCGAAACCATGTTTTAATCTTATTACGCCAATCACAGATAACAACCTATTATATAAATTTTCTAGATTATTCTCATCAGCTTTTTTTATTTCTTTTTCCATAAAAACAAGATAGTCCATATCATTATATAATTGATCACTTTCTTCATATTGCCATGTTTCCATTGAAAATGAATTAATTAAATCTATAATTTCATTCTTTGACATAATAACTTCATCCTATCATCTATGATAATTATATCGTTATTCTGATAAACTATAATAAATAAGCATTAATGTTTTACAATTATATGTAAATAAAAAAGACGACTAATAATCATCTTTTTATAGTTACTAATTCAATCTTTTTATTATCTACATTATTAGATTCAGTTAATACCGAACTAAAATCTTTCTTAAGTTGTTCCTCATCAGATGTATTAAAAATATAATATTTAGTCTTAATACTAGTTGGAATTAATGTTAGAATATCCATAATACTTTGTAAATTTACTAAAGAATTAAGTGATTGTCCAGGATTATCTTTAATCTTCTTTCTTAACGAAAGTCGTACTAAAAATGAATTAACATCTTTAAAATTACTAATTAATAATTCTTTAGAACTATGATTTAAATGTTTGTCATATATATGTTTATTTAAAAAATCCAATTGATGTATAAAATTATAAACTTCTTCTTCAGAACTATATATCTTTAAATAATCTATTAAACCACTTAGATTTGCATTGAAATATAATGATTGCATTCTTTCTTTACCTATAATTATTTCAAGAACCTTTGCAATTCTTTTTTCATATACATAACTATTTAAAGTATTGTCTTTTCCGAAATATTTTTCTGTAAGATATTGAGTATATCCTTCGTTTATTCCTTCTCCAATTCTTTCATTATTCTTAGTTATTTGATTAAAACCACAATAAATCATACCAGTTTCTTCATTTATAATTGTAGAAATAACATGAAATAATTCATGATAAATTGTAAGTTTATAATTATTTTTAGATACTTCAATCGTATTATTATCATGATTATATTGTCCTGCAGTATTATTATTTGTAATATAATTTATTAATCTGAAATCTTTATTTTTTATTTTTAACAAGTAAATATTATTTGCAAGTATTGCAGGATTAATTTCTGGTATATTGTCTTTTACAACATTTATAAAATTCATTATTGAATCGCCATATTGCTTTTTTAAAACTAATTCTTCTTTAATATCATCATATTTTCTTATAGCTTCAGGCGGAAGTGATAAAGTTTTTACTCCACTTATTTTAGAATCTTTTTTTAATTTATAATTAACTATTACATGTTCACTAGCAGAATAAGAAGAATAATATACTATTGTAGGAGCTAGAAAACGTATAATAGGTCCAAAATCCATTTGTGATAATTGAGCAAAAAAATTAGATATATCTTCACTATTCATTTTCTACACCATTCATACTTTCTAAAATATTTTCAACTTCAGCCCAATCTTCATCACTTACAATATTTTCTAGTTCTCTTTCTGGTTCTTCTGGATAATAGATTGAAGAGTAAATATTTAAACTGTTAGTTTCATCGTATTTATTATCTGTATAAATAATATAATCTTTTTTAGTTTTAAGTGATTTAAATACATATAGTATTTCAACTTCTCGTTCTTCACCATCAATAAAAGCTTTAAAAGTATTTTTGTCTGTTATCATAGTATCTCCTTATTTTTTGATATTAAAATATTTTTAAACATGTTTAATTTAATTTTTTTCACTTGATTACATTTTTCATCATTTGAATAAAAAAAATTCTATTACAATTATATTTATAAGTCAAATTTAATCATTAAGATTGTATTAATACTAATTCTTCTTCTGTTAGTTCTCTTATTTCACCTTGACTCAAATCTTTAGGAAGATAAAATGAGCCCATACATATTCTATTTAGTTCTACTACTTTAGCTTTGTAGCAACCAAACATTCTTTTTATTTGGTGATATCTACCTTCTTTTAGAGTTACATTACATGTTTTATCTCCAGTGATATCTAGGATGGCTGATTGACATTCTCCATCACTTAAGTTAACGCCTTTAAGGAATCCTTTTTTCATTTCTTCAGTAACCGGAATATCTAATGTTACTTCATATATTTTTTGAACATGTTTCTTTGGAGAAAGAATGTTATGTGCGAATTCTCCATCATCAGTTATTATCATTAAACCAGTAGTGTCTTTATCAAGTCTACCTGCAGGAAATAATTCTCTATTCATATATTCATCAGGAACTAATTCAAGAACACTTCTTTCATTCATATCAGTTGTTGATACAAATCCTTTAGGTTTATTTAACACTAAATATATATTATCTCTTGTATCAATTTCTACCCCATCGATTGTAATGGTTACATTATCATCATATTTATCTTCAGGTTTTTTTACTAGTTCGCCATTAACTTCAACTAATCTATTAGAGATTAGTTTTTTTATTTCTTTTCTACTGTAGTCTGTATGTTCTGATATTATACGATCTATTCTTTTCATAAGCACTCCTATCTATTTTTAAAAGTTGTATATACTAGGTCTTCAATATTTAGATTTATATTCTTGTCTATTTTATTAGAAATAAGAGTTAAGTATTCTATATTTCCATCTCCTCCTCTGATTGGAGAAGAAGTTAAATTCTTAATATAGAATCCTTTATCATTAAAATATTTAATCATATCTTTAATGATATCTATATGTATTTGTTTATTTAAAATAATACCTTTATATTTATCTGCGATTTCTTTTCCACATTCAAATTGAGGTTTAATTAAACAAACCATATCTAACTTAACATTTTCAGATGCTATTTTATCTATTATTTTCTTTAAAGAGATAAATGAAACATCACATACTGCAATATCTATATCTTTAAAGTAAGAACTCTCAAATTCTTTAAAATTAGTTTGTTCATGAAGATCTATTCTTGGATCATTTCTTAATGATTCATGCATAAGATTAGTTCCTACATCTACAGCTACAATGTGAGATGCACCATGTTTAAGTGCACAATCACTAAATCCACCGGTAGATGAACCTATATCCATAACTTTTTTGTTAGTCATATCTATATTAAATATATTTATAGCCTTATCTAACTTTAATCCACCACGAGATACATATTTAAGTTTATCATTTTCTTTGATTTCAATAGAATCTGATTCACTAACCATATAATTAGATTTATCTATAACTTTTCCATTAACTAAAACAAGTTTTTCTTTAATAAGTTCTTGTGCTTTAGTTCTTGATGGAACTAAAGATCTTTCAACTAACTCTTTATCTAATCTCATAGTAAACCTCCGTTAAAAACTGTTTTTAATTATAACATACTAGCAATTAAATTATAACAAATAATATTTTTTAAGTATTATTTATTAAAATAATAACTGTAAATAAAAAATGATGACTTAAAGTCATCATTTTTATTTGAATTCAATTTCATATAGATTATTATCTGAATCAATCATACCATTATGAATTTCATCTGATGTGAAATATATATATTCATTTCCATCTTCAAGTTCAATAGTACTAAATGATGTTAATTTAGGAACATCATATTCCTCTTTAACATAATCATCTATGTATTTAGAATTATAATAATTACTCTTTAGATAAATGATTTTACTATTATCTTTATCATAAACGCTTACTATGTAATTATCTTCATTATGAATTACTAATAATTCATTTTCAGAAGATGTTATTCTTACTTTATCTTCATTAGCATTATTAACTAAATAATAATCGTTATCAATTACTTTGATAGTATAACTATTATATCTATCTGCTAAGTCATAAGTATCATAATGATAATCTCTGATTGAATAATTACCTTCGACTACTTTTATTGGATAAACCTTACATTCCATTGAACTTGTTGGTATTGTATATTCAATTAAGAAAGTTAAGAAAATACATATAATTATAATAGCTTTATAAAGTGATGTATTTTTCTTCGTTTCATTAATATCTTTTTCAGTTAATTCTTTTACTTCAGGAAGTAATTTATATGTTTCTGTTTTTCTTAAATTATATTCACCAAGAACAATATATATTACTAATAGTAATACAGAAATAATAAATAATTGGTTCGATGACTCTCCCCCACCTGTACACGTTTGGTAAGGTGCTATTTCACTCAACATTAAGGAAAAATCATAAAATGCATGTATAAATATTACTGACCATATATTTCTTGTTCTATAGAAGACAGTTCCAAGAAGAAATCCTATTCCAAGAGTTTGTATTATTTGAGTAAATGTTTCAAATAAAGTTTGTCCATAAAATACATTTGTTATGTGCATGCATCCAAAGACAACTGCAGATAAAAGTACAGAAAGTCTAACATGTTTATAATCATATCCATATCTTTCAATAAACTCTGTTAATAACCATCCTCTACATAGAAGTTCTTCTGCGATACCTATTAATATACAATAAATTAATAATCCACATACATCTATAAAATTATAATATAAAGCATTAGTAAAAGATGAACGAAAAGCAAATAATGCAATAATAACTGGCGGTAATGCTAATCCCAAAGATTTCCATATACTTAGTCTCTTTCTTGATTTGGTGAATATATAACTATTACCAGCAAGTAATAATACTACTAAAATAGTTAATATCCATAATGATTCAAGAATTATTCCTTTACCATATTTTGAAGTTGTAATGATTGAATAAGCACTTGAGTAAGCTACTTGAGATACAATATCAAAAATAATAAATAATATAACCATTAATATGAAATATAAAAGCATATGTTTCTTTTTAGCTATTAATTTACCACATTTGGAACAATACTTTTCATCTATATTTACTGCTTCTCCACAGTGATTACAAAATTTCATTTTACCCCTCTAATTCTAAAACTATTTCTTTTCTATTTGATGCCTCAAACTTTCTATATGTTACCCCACATTCATTAAACATTCTAATTGATGCTTCCATCTCATCAGAATGATTTCCATGATTATAAGGAAAAGAATAAATAACTTCTTTTATACCAGATTGAATAATTGCTTTTGCACATTCATTACATGGAAAATATCTAACATATATTTTTGATCCTTCGAAGTCTTTTTTGTTTCCACGATAATTTAGAATAGCATTTATTTCACTATGACATACATACATGTATTTAGTATTAAGTCTATCTCCTTCCCTTTCCCATGGAAAGATATCATCATTAAATCCATTTGGAGCCCCATTGTAACCAACAGATAATATTCTATTATCTTCACTTACTATACAGCATCCAACTTGAGTATTAGGATCTTTACTTCTCATCGCAGATAATTTTGCAATACTAATAAAATATTCATCCCAATTTAAATAATCTTCTCTCTTACTACTCATATTATCACCTATCTCAATTTTAACATTTAATTGAATATAAAAATAGATTATGTTAGAATAAACTTAATTCAGGGTGGTCAAGATGTATGGAGATAAAGTAATTGTTGGTTATTCAATCAGCAATATAGATAATAATAATAAAATGTGTTTACCAAGATATACTTGTTGTGAAGCAGGGGATAAATTATTAATAATACCTGAGGATGATAAATTAGTTATTTGTTCTTCGATTGTACTTGAAAACTATATGAATAAAATAAAATATATAAATAATCATAAAGAAGAAAAAGAACTTTTATGTAAATTAAGAGAATTATGTAAAACAGTTTTATATGAAACTATCGTTGATAATCAAAATAGAATTGATTTATCTGGTCATATTGATTTTTTAGATAAAACTGTAGAAATCAAAGGTTCTAAAGATAAAATTATTATTAGTGGTAATTTTACTTACCCTTCACTATACAGAAAAAGAGTTTAATAACTCTTTTTTAATTTACAAATTATAATTTTTATATTATATTTAATTTAAGGTAGTGTGAGGTATTATGAGAAGCAATAATATAAAAACTGATATCGAAAGAAAAATCGAAAAGAAAATCAAACATATGAATTATGATTTTAATGATTATGGAAGAATGGAAAAAGAAAAAGAACAAAGAAAAGTAAGTAATTCTATTTTCTTTATTCTATTTATGGCACTTGCTCTATTCTTAGTTATCGCAGGTTTATTTATTCTTCCTTATGGATGGATACTAATTGTTGGTGGTGTATTCGTATTCATTTGGGGCTTATTATTAACATTTATGTAAAATATAAGAAATGGTTTAATCCATTTCTTTTTTTTGTTCTCTTTAATTTTCTCATAGCATTTGCTTCATAAAGAATACCTTCTAATTCATCAAAATTATTTTTTTAGAATTACAAAAAAAGTAGACTTAGTCTACTTTTTCATAAATCCTCCGAAGAAACTTTTTTTCTTAGGAACTTCCTTGATATTGTTAACAGATTTAACATACCATTCCATTATATCTTTAACAGATTTATTTCCATCTACTGCAGCTGGTAAAACATATTCTCTAATGAATGTTCTTCCATCTACTGAATCTGCTCTTGTTGAATCTTTTAAATAGATTCTAGAATCTAATGGGAATGCTTCTAAGATTTTATTATATTCAAGATAATCTAAGAATGTATATGGACTTCCATCTCTTTTTTGAAGGACATTATCATCTTCGTCTTTAATTTGGAAATCAAAGATTTGAGGATCCATAGATACACCATTATATTTATCAATTATTTGTTGTTTTACTGGATCAACTTGTTTAACTGGTTCATTATTTGCAACAACTGCAACTGCTTCATCTTGAGTTAATTTTGAAGCATTTGGAACTTCAGTTTGTACTGGTTGAGCTTGAACTGGTTGAGCTTGAGTTTCAGTAATTTTATTTAAATCATTTCCAAGTTCAGATAATTCAATAGTTTTTTCATCTACATTGTTTTCAGCTTCTTCAATTTCTTTCATAATTGAATCGATAACACTTATTTCATCTTCTTCAGTAGATTGAGTAACTTCTGGAATTATTGGTTCACTTGGTTTTGTTTCTGGAATAACTTTAAGTATTTGAGTTTTATCAGTATCATCAGGAATAACTACATCCTCATGTGTTTCTTCAACTGGGGCTTGATAAACTTCAGTATCATTACTTGATTGAACTTCAACTTGACTATCATCTTCGATAGCAATATCAGTTGCTTCTGGAATTTCTACATTTGCTGGAGTTTCTACAACTTCGTCTTTAAATGCAGGTTCTTCTTTAACTTCTTCAACTGGTGCAGTAGTTTCTACTGGTGTTGGAACTTCATTTAATTCATTAAGATCTGCTGCTTGAACTTCTCCATTTACATCATTTGTTGGAGCAATTGATACAGCTTCATCTTCATAAAGTGAAGTTTCTTTATCATTATTATCATATAAAACTGGGTCAGTTGCTAAAGCAGTAACAACTTCAGGAGTTTCTGAAACAGGTTCTTCAACTGGAGGTACTACAGGTGTACTTTCTACAGGTGCTGGAGTTTCTACTACTGGAGTATTAACTACAATTGGTTCAGTTGGAACTTTTGGAGCAACTTGAGTAATATAAGCATCTTCACCAGGAAGACCAATACTTTCTTCTTGAACTGGAACTTCAGTTTCCACTACTGAAGTTTGTGCTACAGGAGCAACTGCTTGTTCTTGAACTGGAGTTTCAACTACTTGAGTTTCAACTTTTGGAACATCTACTTTAGCTTCTTCAACTTGTGTAGGTATTTCTTCTGGCATTAAAGCAGGTTCAATATCTTCTTCAATTTTATCAAATACAGGTTCAGGTAATTCATTAAAATTATCCTTTACAATAGGTTCAATTACTTGAACACTTGGATCATTAGTTTTTAATGATTCATAATCAGTAGCTTTAACAGCTTCTTCATGGATTTGTTCTAGAGTACCAGCACCAAATGTAATAGCTGGTTGAATATAATTAGATGAAAGTAATGATTCAATACCATTTGTTTTAATATTACTTACTAATGATTTAGCAGCATCTGCAGCTTTTTCTAAAACATGTACCTTTTCAGGTTCTTCTAATTCTATTTCATTTTCGTTAACTATTTCATTTTCGTAAACTACTTCTTCATCATCTACTACACCAAATTCAACATTTAATTCACTTTGTGCAAGTTCTGATGCGAATATATTTTCTAAATCTAGTGGAATTTTTTCTTCTTTAACTATTTTTTCAAAATTAGATGATAATGTTTCATAGAATAAATCGTATTCATTAGATTTTTTAGCAAATACTTCTTTATATACTCTTTTTCTAGCTTCATCTTTATTAGACGCATTCTTAAGATATTCTACAACTGAAACACCATCAAATGTTTCGTCTGCTCCAAGTTCAATTAATGTATTATCTAATGCTTTAATTAATGTTGAACCAAAAAGATCACTAGTTCTTGTTCCATTAATATCAATTAATGAATCATATCCAATTAAGTCTTCAATGTTAGCATTAAACATGTTTGGAGCTTTTATTTTATTTTTATAAACTTTATCTAATCTATTAATTGCGTTAATAGTATCTTCTAAATCCATAGTAGGAACATGTAATTTAATTGCTTCAGTTGTTCCACTATTCATATTAACAGTCTTTGGAATTTCAATATCAAATGGAATATCATATTTTGTTAATTGATTATATAAAGATCTTGTAATACTGATAATATCACTAGACTCTACATTTAATGTAAGTATATGAACTGATTCATCTTTTTGTGGATTATTTAAGATATCTCCACTTTTTAAAGATAGTGAATCAGGTCTAGAGTATAATGATTTTCTTAGGATAGCTGATATTTCTCTACTTTTTTGCTTTCTATCTTCATGATTTAATCCGGCAAATTGTAAAAAGGCATTTTTGCTATTTAAGTAATCAGTTTTTAATACTTTGTTAAGAAAATATACTACTTCATCTTGATAGAAACCTTTTTTGTTATCTTCGTTGTATAAATCTATTTCTCTAAGCTTGTTTCCGTTGTTTGTATCTATAATTGAAAAATCACTGTTTTCATATTTAGACATGATTTTATCAACTAGTTTTTTAGAAACATCGACTTTAAGATTTCTTCTGAAGTTATCAATACTTATTGCCATATCAATCATCCCATTTTCTATTCACTATTATTAAGTTCATTATATCATGAGAGAGTGTAAATTAAAACACAAAAAAAGCATTAAATTTTAATGCTAATTGTATATTTTTTTGTTTAGGTCTAACCCTAAAAGTTGTAATTTAATGATGATAATTTTTATATCAGCATCCTTAAATCCCATAGTTTTTAATTTTTTTCTATTAAGTATCCACACATCTCCAACGGTGTTTAGCCCTTGATCTCTTAACATTTGGCAAATATCAGATGATAGTTCAAGAGTTTTTAAATCATCATGCTCATAAATATTTATATTTTTAGCCATTTTATCCCCTCCAGATTTTACTAGACTACTTATTATATGAATATTATAACATTATTTAAATAAAGTTGTTTCATTTTTTTGTTTTAGTTGTCACTCTTATTTTTTGAAATCTTTGATTTTTGATAATTATAAATGTAATTTAAAAGGACTCTTTCAGGTAAAAATCTCATAAAGAATTTACCTATTCTTAAGATTATACCTGGGATAATAATCATTTTTCCTTTAAACATAGAATCAATAGCATACTTAGCTACATATTCAGGAGTTAAAGGTTTAGTACTAAAAGTTCCTTTAGCTACTTTATTAAATTCTGTATCTACAGGTCCAGGACATAATGCACTTATTTGTACTTTAGATTTGTTTTGTCTTAATTCTTCGTTAATTGCTTCAGTAAGTCTTAAAACATAATTCTTTGTTGCATAATAAGTTGAAAGATTAGGTCCTGCAAGGAATCCTGCAGAAGAAGCTACATTAAGAATATATCCTTTATTCTTCTTTTTCATTCTAATTAAGAATTCTTTTGTTAATATATGAACTGCTTTAATATTAACATCTATCATTTCTAGTTCTCTATTTAAGTCTGTCTTATCAAATTCTCCAAATAAACCAAAACCTGCATTATTAATTAATACATCAATAGACTCATCTTGAGTAATTTCTATTAGTTTAAACACATCTTCTGTTTTAGATACATCAAGTGTTATTATTTCACTCTGATTCTTTAATTCTTTAGATAGCTCTTTTAGTCTATCTTCTCTCCTAGCAACAAGGATAGTGTTATATCCTAAGGAATCTAAATACTTTGTTATTTCTCTTCCGATTCCCGAAGAAGCTCCAGTTATAAGTGCTTTCATTATTTACCTCTTTTAAATATACTAAATATCTTAGCAATTCTTATTATTATATTATTTGCATTATTAACTGCGATTGGTTTAAATATAGCTTTTCCACCGACAGTAAATGATGAAATAATAGCTGCAATTACAATGCTTACTAAAGTCTGACTAAATCCAAAAGTACTAGAAATAGATATTGCAAGTACTGCACCAATCGAACCAGATATAATACCTGAAACATCACCCACTACATCATTACAAACAGATGAAATCTTAGATCCATTTTTAACAATAAATAAGCCAATTGGTCCTTCTTTTTTCTTCTTTGAATTAAGTGCATGGAATGTAGCTTCATCTCCAGAGATTGCAGAAGTTCCAATCATATCAAAAAGAATCCCTAATATGATTACACATATAAGAAGAATCCCTAATACAACATTATTTGCTTTCATGGTAATTACATTAGATAAAGTACTAAATACTACTGATAAAACAAATGTAATTAAAAATATAGTTAATATCCAATTATCTTTTTTCATACTCTCACCTAGAATAATTATACCAAATTTATTGCATAAAAAAACTTTAATTCGTCTTTCCCCGTAATTAAAGTTCATTTGTATGGAATACCACAAATCAATTTTACGGCTTAGGTCGAGGTGAATTTCTCTTTCTAAAGCTTGAGATTACTCTCAAGTGCTTTCGCCTTGGTCTAGAAAACTACCTGTTACCAAATGTAGTTCCTCGATTACCACTTAGTCCGTACCTTAATACCCATGGTATCTACACGCTAGAGGTTTTCCCTAACAAAAGTGACTATTCTTATATGCTTTTGCATCAATGATTTCAATTTCTATCCCTCATTAACACTCACATCATGTACGTTATTATATTACTTTTATTATTAAGTGACGCATCAGAAGGAATCACCTAAATGCCGTTTTAGACTATCCTTAAGATTTAAATTACTCACACACCCGAACTTGGGCAGAACAAGCATGTGTGTAAAGTGTCATTCGACAATTGATGGATTTTTAGCCCCACCTTCAAATAGTATAATGACTAGCATAATGCTCCACACATGACTAAAGTATAGCATATTTTAGTCAAAATATCAAATCGCACAAAAAATAAGAAAGTAATAAATACTTTCTTATCTAAAGTTTCTAATTATCGAAGGAAGTTCAAATAATAGTATTAAAACTATAATAATTATAGCTATTACTAATATTTTAGTAACTTGCTTCTTTCTTTCTTCAGGGGTTTGAAAGCCTAACGTTTGATTTGTTTTGTTAAACTTCTCTTCATCAAAAGTTTTGTTCATTTCTTGCATAATATCTTTTGCATTTGTATTTTGAACAGGAATCTCTTGAGTTTTAGTATCAACACTCTTCTCTTCGATTGAATCATCTTTAAATTGAGCTTGAGATTTATTATCTTCTTCTAACTTTTTTAAAGCGTCTTCATCAGAGATAGCAATTGGTTTAACTGTTGTTGATAAATCAACCGTTATTCTTGTTACCTTATTATTCTCGTTACTCATAGTTGCTCTTAATGATCGATTACAGACATTAAGTTAGGAACCATTTGTTTCTTTCTACTCATGACACCTTTTAATAAATGTCCTTGTTCGATAGACTCTAAACCATATGCTATTCTAATTAAATCTTTAGATTTTGTTGAGAATAATACATTAGAATCATTAGTAATAATATTTGTTACGAATAATGCACAAATCTTATAACCATGATGTTCTTGTTCTTCGTCTAATGCTTTTATAATATCATCCTTTACATTCTTGAATCCTGCAAAGTCTGTTGTGAATACTTGTCCTACAACCATTGATTCTTCGCCAATGTTATAAGTTTTGAAATCTCTGAAGATGATATCTCTAGCTGATAATCCTTCGATAGAAATACCACTTTCTAGAAGTTCCATACCATATTTTTGTAAATCAACTTTAGCAATCTTAGCTAAATCTTTAGCAATAAGTTTATCCTTTTCAGTTGTTGTTGGACTCTTAAGTACTAAAGTATCAGATAAAATACCACTTAATAACATACCAGCGATTTCTTTTGGTATCTTAATTCCATTTTCTTGGAATAAGTAGTAAATAATACTACAGCATGAACCAACAGCCATATTTCTGAAGTTAATTGGATTAGATGTAATAATATCACCGATATTATGATGATCAATTATTTCTAAGATATTAGCTTCGCTAAGTCCTGTTGCTGATTGATTAAACATATTATGGTCTACTAATATAACTTTCTTTCTTGTGATTTCATGAGCATCAATAGTTCTTAACATACCTAAACATACACCATTGTTATTAACAATTGGATAGTTAGTATGTTTAACTTTACTAGTTGCTTCTTCGAAATCAGTTAAGTAATCATTAGCATTGAATGTAATAATCTTTTCATTTCTCTTAATTGATTTAATTGGATTAGCTAAACATAATAATCTCGCAATCTTAAATGAAGATTTTGAAGATACAAGAATATTAATCTTATTCTTTTTAGCTAATTCTTTTTGTTCTTTAGTTAATTTTCTATTCTTAACTAAGATAATCATTTTAACTTTCTTATTTAATGCATAGTTGATGATTGATTCTCTATCACCTACGATTAATATTGATTCTTCATCTAATGGAATATCTCTTATAAATGTAACATCATCAAATGTTGCAGCATGAGCATATCCACTAATTTGTTCATCAAATTTAAGATATTCAGAAACATTTAAAATATCTAAAAGATTTTCAAATGGAGTTTCAATCTTAATTGATTCATTATAAATCATATCGTATGCAATTTCTTTTAAAGATACATATCCTACGAACTTCTTATCATTATCTACAAGTGGAATACCTGTGAATGCATATTTGTTCATTAAACTATATGCTTCGAAAATAGTTTTATTTTCATTAATCATATAGTTTTTGTTATATTTAACATCTTTAATTTTAACTTTTACGTCATTTAAATATTCAGGAGCTTCAAGTCCGAATTTCTTAAGTGCAAATTCAGTTTCAGGATTAATATCACTTAATCTTCTTGGTTCAGTATTCATTCCAAGTTGATTCTTTAAATAAGATAAAGCGATAGATGAGCATATTGAATCTGAATCTGGATTTCTATGACCAAAAACATAAACTTTTTCCATTATAACCACACCCTATTCTTTAACTGGAAAAAACTATCTGTATAGATAGTTTACCGTTATTATTCACTTGTAGTCTTAGTAGCAGGTTTTTTCTTTCTTCTTCTACGTTTTCTTGTTGTAGTAGTTTTTTCTTCTTTTATCTCTTCTTTATCGTTTTGAGTTTTTAATTTTAATTTTTCTATTTCTAAATCTGATATTTGTGCTCTATAATCTTCAAGTTCAATATCATATTCGTTTTGTTTTTTCTCTAAGTTATAACCTGATACGAATACCATGTACAATAAAACGGCAACAAACAGGAACATTATACCACTAAAATCAAACGAAGAAAAGTTTAAAAATGCATGTGTAATCACAATATTTACCATCATTAAGAATGGTTGTGCAAATGTTAAAACTAATCCTAATTTTAATGAATCATATAATAGATTAATATTCTTACTTGTAAAGATTTTATTATTAATAATTGATTTGAAAATTTCTTTAAATCTATATAGTAAAACATAGATTAATCCATAATGAATTGAATATATAAATGCATATCCAAGTAAACCTGCTTTTGCACGAGTTTTACCAATTAATTTAATTAAACTTAATGCATCATTATATCCATAATAAGTTACATAACTATATATTCTTGCAATAACACTTTCTTCGATAGTATTACCTTTAAAGAAGAATATTAGTCCAGATGCGATAAATGAACCTAGATATACAACCGCTAAAGCTAAACAGAAATATTTAAAAATTGTTATTGTTGTACATCCTATTGAGTAAATTCCTGCTTTTGTATCAATCTTATTCTTCATTTTAACCAACCTCTTATCATTAAAAGAATATCATATATTGTTTACTTTTTAAAGTTAACTACTCGCTTTTTAATTCAAATAAAGCATTTCTTAATTCTATAGCTCTTTCGAAGTCCATTTCTTTAGCTGCTTTTTTCATTTCTTCTTCAAGTTCAACAATTAGAGTTTCTTTATCTTTCTTATTTAAGTTATCAATATCGGCTTTATCAATTGTTTCTTCAACTTTAATTGAAATAGTATCTCTGATTTCTTTAATAATTGTTTTAGGAGTAATACCATGTTCTTTATTATAAGCATCTTGAATTTCTCTTCTTCTTTTTGTTTCTTTGATTGCATAATTCATTGCTTCAGAAACTGAATCAGCATACATTATTACATGTCCATTTGCATTTCTTGCACATCTACCAATAATTTGGATTAAACTTCTTTCACTTCTTAAGAAACCTTGCTTATCTGCATCAAGAATTGCAATTAATGATACCTCAGGTAAATCTATACCTTCCCTAAGAAGATTTATACCAACTAAAACATCTATTTTTCCAAGTCTTAAATCATTTAAGATTTTTAATCTTTCTAATGTTTTGATTTCACTATGTAAGTATCCTACCTTTATACCAATTGATTTTAAGTAAGAAGTAAGTTCTTCAGACATACGAATTGTTAGAGTTGTAATAAGTACTCTTTCGTTCTTTTCTTTTCTTATATTAATTTCATTAATTAAGTCATCAATTTGTCCTTCAGTTTTTCTTACATCAATCGTTGGATCTAACAATCCAGTTGGTCTTATGATTTGTTCAACTGTTTCATTATTAACAAGTTCCATTTCATAATCTCCAGGAGTTGCTGATACATAAATAGTTTGATTTAATTTAGATTCAAATTCATCAAACTTAAGTGGTCTATTATCAAGTGCACTAGGTAATCTAAATCCATAATCAACCAATGTAGTTTTACGCATTCTATCTCCATTGTACATTCCCCTTACTTGTGGAACTGTAACATGTGATTCATCTATAATAAGTAGAAAGTCTTTTGGGAAGAAATCGATTAATGTTGATGGAGTTTCTCCTTCACCTCTTAGAGCTAAATGTCTTGAGTAATTTTCAATACCATGACAGAATCCTGTTTCTCTTAACATTTCTAAGTCGTAATTAACTCTTTCTTTTAGTCTTTGTGCTTCAATGTATTTATTGTTATCTTCAAAATATTTTAATCTTTCTTTTAATTCAGCTTCAATTCTTGAACATGCTTCATTTAATTTTTCTTTATTAGTTACAAAGTGAGTTGCTGGGAATAATGTACAACTTTTCTTTGTACTAATTATTGAACCAGTTAAACAATCAAATTCACATATTCTATCTACTTCATCGCCAAATAACTCAATACGAATTCCATTTTTCTTTTCAGATGATGGAATAATATCAATCGTGTCACCACGAGATCTGAATGTACCTCTATGGAAGTCTATATCATTTCTTTCATAGTTCATTTCAACTAGTCTTTTTAAAATATATTCTTTTGGATATTCTTCACCTTGAAGAATAACTAAAGCTTCATTTTCATAATCTTCTTTATCACCTAAACCATATATACAAGATACTGATGAAACTATGATAGTATCATTTCTTGTGATTAATGCTTCAGTAGCTGCATGTCTTAACTCATCTATTTCATCATTAATAGAAGCATCTTTTTCAATATAAGTGTCACTAGATGGAACATAAGCTTCTGGTTGATAATAATCATAATAAGATACAAAGTATTCTACCCTATTATTAGGAAATAATTCTTTAAATTCACTATATAGTTGACCTGCGAGTGTTTTGTTATGCGCAAGTATTAATGTTGGTTTATTTACTTCTGCGATTACATTTGCCATAGTAAATGTTTTACCAGTACCAGTTGCTCCAAGTAATACTTGTGAAGTTTTACCAGAGTTAATTCCCTCCACTAACTTCTTTATAGCTTCTGGTTGATCACCGCTTGGTTTATATTTAGAAACAAGTTCAAACATAGTTCCACCTCAATTCCCCTTTATTATATAAAAAAAGGATATAAAAATATATCCTTTTTAGTAATGATAGATATGATTACTTACTTTAGTATTACCTATCTTTAATACTTTTTCATTAGTATCTATATTATAGAACTCTGTGAAGTCTTTTTTATATCCTCCGATTATATTCTTAATAGTATTAGCGTATTCTTCTTTATTAATTCTTTCTTTTAAAGCTTTTATTTCAAGCATAGCTAAATCTCTGCTTTGAATAAGTTGATCTTTTTCAACATTTAAATTAAATGATTCTTTATTATATTTATCTTTATACTTTTCTATATCTTTATCTACATTAGTTATTTGAATATCTAAAAATGAAATTCTATTGTTTTCAATATCTTTGATTTTATTTTTTCTATATTCTTCATCTATAACCAAATCAAATAACATTACTTCATCCTTATATGGATTATATGAATATACTTTATAATCTTTGATATGTGTAGGTATTATTACATCTAATTTTTCTTTACCTGTATATAACTTTTTAAGTCTTGAATCTCCTTCGAGTGTAGTTAAAGCATTTTCATAAATGTTGAATCTAGCAACATCATCATAAAACTCAGTATGTCTTAGACATTCTAAGATATCCTCTGGAATATAATCTTTATTTAAACTAGATATTTCTAAGTTTATTAAAGAGTTATAGTATTCAATTACTTCTTTTGTGTAGATCTTTTTGTAAAAGTCCATCTTTCTAATTAATTCTTCTTGTGTTTTTATAATTCCCATATGTATACCTCCTAAAAAAAATCCTCACCTATCGTGAAGATTTTAATTCCTTATTTTTAGCGCTGATAACAGCAATTCTATTTATAAAAAATGTAAGAACATAATAAATAGCAAAACCAATAAATAATCCTTTAGCAGTTCTAAAATCACTATTAGCAAGAAGTGCTTTAGCTCCTGTTAAAGAAGAATCTTTAAAGTGAACATAAGCTTGAATAAGTTTAACTAAAGTAATTAGTAAAACAACTCCTCCGATAAGTGAGAATTTACCAACTTTAAATTTAGTTAATAAGTTAAATCCATATAGACTAGCTAGTAAAATAATTAAATTAATAAATATAATTATTAAAACAATAATAGTATTATTAAAGCTTGATCCTGTATTAACAAAATCAGTAAATGCTTTATAGCTTAAATACCCCATCAAAGGAATAAGTACTAATACATATATAATATATGGAATAGATGATATTACTTCACTCATAATATTTGTTTCTTTAGTTTTCTTTTTCATAATGTCACCCTTTCTTGATTAATTATAATTTATTGTTATTTTTAACTCAATATTATTTTCTTATTTTATTTCCACATTCAGGACAGAATCTTGAATCCTTATCAATTTTGTTTCCACATTCTGTACAATAGTTAACTCCTCTCTTTGAAGGTTTAACTTCTTTTTCTTCTTCATGTGGTTCTTTAATGTATTTTTGTATCTTTCTATAGATGATAATTACTACTGCTAAACCTAAGATAAGTAGATATACAAATGTAGGAACTTCATCAATCAATGAAAGTGTTAATATTACAGATATAACTGTTAATACTGTGCTAGTTTTAAATAGTACATTATTACTCTTCATATAAGTAATTAGTAATATTACATTAATAGCAAGTGAAACTAAGATAGAAATTGTTGAATCACATTCCCATAGAATTAATGAGTTAGCTATGATAGCTACAATCTTAAATACATTGTTATTTAAAGAATCACTTGTAGTTATTAAATAATATAGAATACCAAATACTATTAATTGGTTAACTGTTTTTGAAACATCAAGACTAATTGGTAATTCACCAATGAAATAAGTTAATGCATAAAGGAATGCAAGTAAACTTATTACCTTTACTCCTCTTTCTTTTGATGCTATGAATAAACCAACAAATAATAGTGAAGCTACTAGATATAATATTGGTTGTTTAAATAAACTTAAATTAATTAAAGTAATACCTGTAATTAAAGTAGTAAATAAATATTTAAATCCTGTGGATTTCTTTTCACATATTAACAATACTATATAATCAAATACAAATATCGTAGTCATTATAAGGAATCCAAATACTGTATCTAATTCAAGTAAATATAAATAAGTTATAAATACTATAGTTAAGAACATATTTTTAAATATATTGCTCTTTGTTAAGTAAGATACAATTGTAGCAAATATATTAACTACTAATACTATAATTAATGGATCAATCTTAATTGTATTATTTAACTCTACAAGTAAAGCTATAATACAAAGAACAGTTTTAAATGGTAATATATATTGTTCATGATAATCACTCTTTAATGCATATGTAGATGCAAGTGATGATGCAAGAACGATCACAGATACTAAGATTAAATCTGTTTTATTTACTATTGCAATTAATAAAGCAATTAAAGTTAAGATATCAATGAATATTTTAAAAATTAATCCTTCACTCTTATCTTTAACAATGTCAAATACAACAATTAACATATCAGTAATAGTTATTACTATTAATGGTAGTATAAGTACATCATTTTCAAATGAAGATAATAAATTCATTAAGAATATCATAATTCCTATGAATGGTACTACATCATATGCTTTACTCTCTTCTTTTCTGATTCTAATTAAGAATGCAATGATAGATACTGATGTAATAAATAATGCAGGTACTAATGTTTTGATATTAAATGATGCATCATATATTACATATAATGTGAAGAATAAATTCGCAATTGATAATGTTTTTGAATATTTAAGATTAAATAAATAATTATAAATTAATACTATGATTGATAGTATTGAATATTCAAATAAATAATTTCCATATTCCATTCCTAATAGTTTAATATCAAAATTCTTATTAATAGTATTTAAACAATAAAAGAATAAGAAATATGTAGTTAATATAATAATCTTTTTATAATTAATATCTTTATTTAAGAATATACCTATCAAAGACACTATGATTGCAAATATAGGAATAAATAAATATTCATTTACAAATATACTACCTATTTTAATAAATCCATCATTTACTCCATATGAATCTATTACATCAAAGTATACTCCACTTAAAGATATAAAATATGTAAACATACTTATTAATTGAATATGTTTAGAAGTACTTTCTAACTTTAAGTCTTTTTCTACTTCAAATGATATGAATAAAAGAATGCTAGGAATTAAGAATCCAATCATTCCTTTGATTATTGATGATGAAATAAAATTGCTTGTGAATAATCCAATGTTAGCAAGTGCAATAAAACATGATGCTAGAACAAGGATTATTTCCATTCTTTTTAACTTTTTACTCATATTATTCTCCTTTTTCTTTAAAAGGAAGATCTTTAAAATCATCTATCTTTTTAATTACTACTAGTGATTCAATAATTTCATATACTGATGAAATAATTAAGATAATTCCAATTACTCTTAAAATAGTACTTGCTGTTTCAATTGGATAGAAAATAATTATAAGTCCCATTGAAAGAACAATAAGACCTGATACTAAATTATATTTCCAAGTATTAGAATAACTCTTTAAACTAATAGCAAGTTGAATCTTATATATAGATTTAATACAGATAAGTAAACCTATGATAGTAGTAAATACATTAGTTAATGATTTATCATTAATAAATATATATAACCCTATTGCAAATAGAATTATTCCTAATGCAAATGATGCACTAGCTACCCTATCTTCTTTAGTATTCTTAAAGAAGACTACGATTTGAGAGACTCCAATAATCATTAGAGCAACTCCAATTACTTTTCCAATCAAACTTAAAGTGTTTCCTGGATAAATTGCAAGCATTACTCCTACTACTAAAGTAAGTATTGAGCTTGCAATAATACTTTTTTCTGAACGCTTAGCATTCGTAATTAATTTTTCTTTAATATTCATATTATCACCCTAAGAATATTATAGTTTTTTGAGTAAAAAAAAACAATATCAAAAGATATTGCTGAATTATCACAAATAAAAATGCAGTAGGCACTGCAATTAGATTATAGCACAACTTATATTATTTCTCCAATAGAATCTACTTCAATTAAGTAAATAATTTTATAATCATCTTCTTTTATCCTAATTTGTAGTGCTGTATAGAAGTAATCTCCATCTTCATAATCCTTTACAGCTGTTAAGATTCCTTTATATTTTTTACCATTTCTTAACTCTACTTGTATATATTTATCTATTAAATCTTTTAAATCCATAATTAAACTCCATATGTTCTAAATAAAATGTATGTGTAAATAAAGAATAATATTAAATTAAATATCCAAAACTTAATCTTTTTAGTTTTATGATGAAATACTTTCATTCCAAGTAATGCTCCTAAAGATCCTCCGATTAAAGAGATAAAAAATAAAACTACCTCTGGTATTCTAGTTAAGTGTTTACAAGCTAGAAACTTATCTAAACCGTAAAAACAAAAACATATTAAATTAATAATTATTAAATATTCAATCAAATCATTCATAAAGAAATTATATAGTGTGTAAAATTTTATGTCTAGTATTTTTTTATTTTTAGAATTTATATATTCTATTGAAATCCTGTAGTAATATTAATGTAGGTGGTTAGAGTACTATAGGTTTTACCGATATTCTTGGTGTACAAGGAGTACAGAATATCCATTGTAGTGTAAAATTTTGTGTTTGGAATAGTTCTTGAATAGCAAGCAACAGTGATTTGACAACAGACTACCAAGTGAGTACTTAAAATGTACTGATGACCTAAATTAATCTAAATTCCAACTTATAAGCAGGATGCTTATAGTTGAAGGCTTTTATCTAGCAATCACATACTTGTTAGAATATTACAAGTGCTAGGCGGTTAAATGAGAGATGTATTTATTCTCGTAAATGTGATGATTTTTATGGAAAATTTTAGTTTTTTAGTTAAAATGAGCACGAGCTGTTCATTAAAGTCTTATGGAGTAAGATGCGAGAATTTGAATTTGATTAGTACAATAAAAAGATAAAAAAAAATTCTTTCCCCTAAACTACTTCTGTACTAAATTAAAATTAAATTCCGTGTTAGTTGAAAAAAATAGATCCGAGTTGATCTATTTTTTTTGGCATTTATAATAATCAGATTTTTCTATATAATCATCTACTTTAATTTTAGATGTTAGGTTAGCTTGTAGTGAATCTTTATCAAGTACTTCTTTCAAATCATTCTTTAAAGTTTTAAAGTTAATCTTATTATAATCATACTTAATACTAACTATAGTATTTTTCTTTTTCTTTAAAATACTTGTTTCTACCCCATCGATATCATCATATAAACTTAAAACTTGTTTAGTTAAGTTTTCAAGTGATTTATCAAATACATTAGAATCATATATACTTTCATATAGTGCTTCACTTACATATGAATCATTATCGACTTTTAGATACATCTTTTTAGATATGTTACTTGTAGTTTCACCTTCATCATCTTCCATGGAAGCTTCGTATGTACATACATAATCATAATTATATGTAGTTTTCTTTTCACCTGGTTTAGATGTAATAAGTAAACCTATAACAATAGTTATAATAATAGAAATAATAATTGTAATTAAAAAACTCTTCTTCATGTGAATATTATAACATAAAAAAATTAGGAATAAATTCCTAATTAAAGTTAACTAAACTATGAGCTAATCTATATCCACCTAGGGATAATTCTCTTCCAATTTTACCTGGTAGAGATGCCCATCCACACATTCTGAATGGCCCATGAATCTTTTTATAAATATGTGGATTCTTTTCTTTGATTTCTTTCCACATTTCCTTATATTGACGTTCTGATTCATCTGTTCTTCCAAGTCTTGAGAAGATGATACCTAAAGTAACAATTAATGATAAGTGTCTCATCATCACTTTTTTATGCTTACCTTTTAAATCTTTAAGATCATATAAAGTTGCTACCCTAGTAGATACTAGTACTTGATGAGAACTTCTTTTAATTAATTGAGGTTCTTGAACTGATTGATCTGCCCTACCTATGAAATATCTATAGAAGTCTAAATTCATATAATGAATAGTTTCTACATATTTTAATGCTGAATAGATAAATAAGTTATCTTCATAGAAACAATGTTTTGGAAGTTTTATATTAGTTTTATCTAATACTGTCTTTTTAAACATCATTGAATGAAGACTTAAATATTGTTGAGTTTTAAACTTTTTAGTATCTTCCCAAGTACATTCTTTATTATCTGGAAATACATTTGAGAAGTTAATAACTTGATTCTTTCTTCCATCAGTATATGTATAAACATAGTTCATGATGATTGCATCACTATCAATTTTCTTAATTCTTTTTAGTAATGTCTTATAAGCTTTTTCATCAGCCCAGTCATCACTATCAATTACTTTAAAGTATTTACCTGTAGCTATTTTTAAACCTTGGTTAATACCTTCCCCGTGTCCACCATTCTCTTGATGAATTACTTTAACAATATTCTTATACTTCTTTTCATATTTATCTGCGATTTTACCAGTTTTATCTGTTGATCCATCATCAACAATAATAATTTCTACATCTTCACCACCAATAAGAAGTGAATCTATACAATGTTCCATATAGTCTTGTGAGTTATAACAAGGAACTACGAATGTAATATATTTCATCTTGCACCTACTTAATTATATTATTATTAACTTCGATTGGTTTGCCTTTGAAACCAGAAGTTATTTTAAATTTTATATTATTTGTATTATCAGTTTGATTAGTAATAGTAACTATAAAAGAAGTTTCCTCTTGAGGAGATAAATCTCTTTTAATAGCAGACTTATTCTCTATTAAGAAAGATTCTCCTTCATAGAAAAGCGAGTATGATGTATCAATATCATTATTACTCTTAACATGGAATACTAATTCTTTAGTTTCATTTGGAGCAAATTCTATTTCATTATCATATCCTTCGATTGTAAGAACATTTTGTATTTCCTGGATTGTCATAATTGTAGTATCTTTTGATACTGGTATGTAATATGAGAAAGATACTTTCATTAACACGACAGTCAAAGTCATCATAGCAATAATTGAAAAATATAAACCTCTTGGTTTATTCAAGAAATTTCTAAAATATTTCATAAAATCACTTTCCTAAATGTATTATAACATATTTTAATTAATTTACTAATATAGTATGTGATGATATAATTTTCTTGGTGGTTATATGGAAACTTTCGTTTATTATGTGTTTATCTTTTATATTTATTCATTTATTGGATGGGCACAAGAAGTATTACAAAGTATTGTTAAATTTAAGAGATTTATTAATAGAGGTTTTTTAATTGGTCCTATTTGTCCAGTTTATGGATTTGGATCAATTATGATTACTTTCTTCTTAAAAAAATATATTGATCAACCATTCTTTGTATTTTTAACAGCAATATTTATATGTTGTACACTTGAATACTTTACTTCATATATATTAGAAAAATTGTTTAAAGCACGTTGGTGGGATTACTCACATATGAAATTTAATATTAATGGACGTATTTGTTTAGAGTGTGGATTAGGATTTGGAATTGGAGCTATGGCTATTCTTTATATTATCAATCCATATGTAATAGATCCTATATTTAAACATTGTGATATTCAATTGCTTACTCACATTACATATATAGTATTAAGCCTACAAGTATTAGATACAGTTGTATCATTTAGCTTTATATCTAAACTTAAAAATATTTCAAATTCAATTAAATCTGATAATACTGAAGTTATTACAAGAGAAGTAAAGAAAATGCTTGAAGCATCAACTATGCCATACAAGAGATTACTTGAATCATTCCCTAACATGCAAATTAACAATAGAATGTCTATTATAAAAAGTAAGTTAGAAGAACAAAAAAAGAAATATTTAAAATATATTAATAAGACTAAAAGAAAATATAAGATAGCCAAGAAAACTTCTAAAGAAAATAAAAAACGCATTTAATAATGCGTTTTTATTGTTGATTATTGTTATCTTGATTATCACTTGGAGGTGCCATTAAATCAGGCATCCCAGTATTTGCAGGTTCTTCTGTAACAGGTGCTTCAGTTACTGGAGTAGCATTAACACTTGGAGTTACTAAGTAAGCTAACATGATAATAGGTCCACCAATTGGAATAAATAGGATTAAATAATACCAACCGGATTTACCAATATCATGAAGTCTTCTTACAACGATAGAAATACTAGGAATGACATTAGCTAAAACCCATAAGTAATAAATCATTATACCTACATGGTTACCAGTTATTTTATAAGTTCCTTCAAAATAATCAATTTCAAATCTTATAGGAAAGAGAATTCCAATAATTATTCCTAGGATAAGAACAAATACAAAAATTGATAATACTGTCATCCAGTATTCTTTTCTTGTAGCCTTTCCTTTGAAATCAAATGCATTTACCCAATATTTTTTAAAATAATCTAACATATAAACTTTCATCCTTTCTATCTTAATTATAATAAATAAACTCAATTTTTCAACAAAATAAAAAACGCTTTATAAGCGTTTAACATTTAAAGTTATCACAAGTTGTTGTTACTTCACTTCTAGATAGTAAGGAAAATAACTTATCAAATGTGTCTTTTTCATTTTTTTTGATTTCTTCAGTTAATTCCATGTAAGGATCACTAATAGTTTCAGGAATACCTGTAACTTTCATTTCTGCTACTCCATCTTTAACTAATATAAAGTTAGGTGCATATATTCTTTTTTCGTTAATTGTAACCTTTTTAGTTTTTCCTTTAGCATTAACATATGTTAATGGTTCATAATCATCTAAAACATTTGAAAGTTTATTTAATAATTCATAATAAGCATTTGAACCTTCTTTAGTTCTAATAGCTTCATGAGATTCATTTAATTCATATTTATCTCTGATTTCTTTAATATCTAAGTAATAAACATTTTCAATTGAATGATCTTTAGCTGAATTAATAAACTCTTCGATTACACTTCTACACCATGGACATGATGAGAACCCAAAATAAACTACAAATGTTTCCTTATTATTAATTAATTCTAATAATTTTTCATCAGTAATATATTCAAATGGATTATTATTATCAATATTTAAATTTCTAACTGTTTTACCAGATTCTGTTTCTTTGCCATTAATGCCTTCGTATTCTTCTTTAAACTTTATAGCGTCTGTAATACTGTTTTCTATATTAGATGTCATATCACTTTCTGTATATAATTCAGAAAAGATATAAACTATAAATAATGCTACTAATAAGAAGATGCAAATCACAAATGCTGTAGTTTTCTTCTTCATGCTTTAATTGCCTCATTTCCAAATAAAATTATATCAAATGGGATATTAAAAATAAACATAAAATTTAGCCCTGCAACCTATGAGAAATATTACATATGTAGTATAATTATTTTAGGAGGCTTTAGAAAATGAAAGTTTTATTTAAAAAGTTAAAAAGGACAAAACTAAGTATTAGACTTATATACTATTTTGTATTAATTCTATTCTTAGTTTCTTATATATTCTTTGTAAGATCACTACTCTTACTTAATGGTGTAGAAAATACAATTAGAATTGTGGTAATGATTGTACTGGGTACATTCTTACTTCTATATTGGTTTATAGACCTACTCTTACTGTTAGTTAAAAGATATAAGACAGTAGTGGTCTTAAGTACAATATGTATGTTGATATCATGTGTTTGTATTATTGGTAGTTTATATATCAATAGAGCTTACTCATTACTTGGTAAGATAACTGAAGATAAACTTACTACTTATACTAGTGATTTAATACTAATGAGTGGTACTGAATTTAAAAATGAATCTTCATTTAAAGTTGGTATTATTAATAATGAAAGTGATATCGAAGGTAATGTACTAGCTTATGAACTTATAGATAAAGAAAAAATTAAGAATGTTACAATTAATAAATATGATACATACTTTGAAATGTTAGAACTATTATATAACGGTGAATTAAATGGTGTATTTGTTGGTGATGGATATGTAGATACATATTCTACTTATGAACAATATGAGAACATAGCAACAGATACTAAAGTTCAATTTAGTTATTCTAAAAAAATGGAAGCAAAAGAAATAATTGAAAATAACCATTCTAATGTAACTGAACCATTCTCAATATTACTTATTGGAGTTGATTCAGAAAAGAGTTCATTAAATTTCAACTCAGGATTTAATAGCGATACATTAATGATGGTTACATTTAATCCAAAAACATTAAGTGCTACAGTATTCTCTATTCCAAGAGATACTTATGTACCTATTTGTAATAAAGGTATTTCAAGTAAAATAAATTCTGCTTCTGCTTATGGTGGAGCATGTGTTGTTAAAACGGTAGAAAACTTAACTGGTATTCCAATTGACTTCTATGCAATGATTAACTTCCAAGGTGTAGTTGATTTGGTAGATGCTCTTGGTGGAGTTACAGTTGATGTACAAACTCCTGATTTTACAAAACAATATGGTGGTCAAGTTTGTGAACAAAATTCAAAGAGACAATTTGGTAATCAAATAATTTGTATGAATCCTGGTGTTCAAAAGTTAAATGGTGAACAAGCTCTTGCTTATTCAAGATGTAGACACCTATATACATTATCTGACTTTGCTCGTATTCAACATCAACAAGATGTAGTTGAAGCAATGGCAAATCAAATGAAATCAATGAAAAGTGTTAATGAATTCTATGCTGTATTAGAAGCCATATCCAATAATATGGTTACTAATATGAATACTTCAAATTTATTAAGTTTATATAATGTATTTAAAACAGCTGTTATTGATGGTGCAAATGGATCAATGATTAATATTCAAAAAACATATCTTACAGGTTATAACCTATATATGATTGTTCCTAACATATCTAGATCAATGTCTGTATATACATATCAATACTATGAATCAAGTTTAAATGAAATTAAAGATGCTCTTAATGTTACATTAGGAAAGAAAGAACCTAAATGGATTAAGACATTTGATTACTCTATTAATGAAACATATGAGACTACAGTAATTGGTAAATCTTATATGTCAACTTCAAAGAATGAAGCATTACCTAACTTTGTTGGTAAGAGTATTACTGAAGCTAAAGAATGGTGTAATGCACGTAATATTAAAGTTACTACAGTAGAAGTTCATGAAGGTGATTCACTATATAACGCTGATTATCCGGTTGGAACAGTAGTTACTCAAAGTGAATTAAGTGGAACGCTTACTTCAATAATATCTAACATGGTATTTGGAGTTAATGCTGAAGCTAAAACAAGTACTACTTCAAGTAGTTCATCAAGTACTAAGCATACTTCATCAAGTAGTTCTGCATCAAAAGAAACTACTGAAAAGACTACAGAGACAACAGCTCCCGCTAGTCCTACTCCTGCAGAAGATGAAACAAATTAAAAGTATTAGTGAAAACTAATACTTTTTTTCTTTCTCTAAATGATATTCAGCTTTATTATACCAAATGGTTAATGAATTACTACTTACTGCTCTTATAAATATTTTATCTTCATAATCTTCGATTGTTATTTCTCCAGTTTGAGCATTTAATGTATATATTCCATCTTTAACAATTATTGTAGAATCTATACTAAAGCTTAATGTATCATCTGTCACATTAAATTTTATATCGTTTAATTCACTCACCCATGTTATATCTTTAAACTCTTCTTTTTTAAATTTTATCTTGCCTAATTCATTTTGATTATATTGATAATACATAATTAGAAAAGCTGCTGATAAAACAATTGCTACGATTATTAAAATGATATCCAAATTTCTATTAACTGGATCTACATATCTTCTTTTTACTTCTTCGTTCATAATTACCTCTTTAAGTTAGGGAATGTAAATACATCTATTTTCCATCTTTTATCTAAGTCATTATATTTAATTGTTACAGTTGATGATTTATATTCAGGAGTTTTATATCCTTGTTCTTTATAATCAGCATCATAATATATAACTTTATATTTATAGTTGTAGTTATCTATTCCTTCAAGTTGATTACTAGTAACAACATATGGTTTCTTTCCAGTAAGACTTCCTAATTTATAATATTCATTATTATCTCTATTTAATATTAATGCTGGAGTTTCATCATATTTATAATATGTAATTAAATCTTTACTTGTTGAAGTAAATATTTTATTAAATAATTCTTTACCATTATAAACAATACCATAATCACGATTGTTCTTAGTTAATTTATCTTTTTCTCCATCTTTAGCTTTAGTTAATAAATAAGTAACATTTATTAAATCATCATCACTACCCTCATAGATACCTTCCAAAACTTTAAAATACATTGCACCTAACGAAGATTTCTCTTCTTGAGTAAGATTATGTTTAGTAACTAATTCTTCATTTAAAATACTACCAAGATCTATATTATAGTAAGGACTAGTTTCATTTCCTTGTTTTTTAGTACTTGTAGTAGTTGTTTCACTAGAAGTAGTTATCGTAGCATCTGCTTCCCTAGTTGAGCTCTTACCAGCAGTTGTCTCTAATTCAGGAATTAGATGACTTGTATCTTTTAGACTTGTAATTAATTGCACTGATGCAAATATAACTAAAATAACTAATAATACATTTAAAATTATTAAAATAATATTCATTTTAGATAGTTTAAATTTATCTTGTAACATAACTACACCTCTATTATAAGTATACCGAAAATATCGAAAAAATAAATAATTTAATATTTTTTCAAAAAAAATTTGACAAAGTGTTAAATTTTTGATAATATAACTCCTCGTGCAAAGGGGTTTTATCTAAATAAGTTTCTTTGCTAATGGAAATCCAAAACATATCTTTCATTTGATATTATTTTATCATCTTCCTATCTTACTCACGATACATGATTTTGAATAGGATTTCCATTTAGATCAAAATTATGTATTTACTTATTATCTTGGTAACCGACTTAACGGTTACTTTTTTTTGTAAAAAAAATAGATTCATTTGAATCTATTTATTTTTTTTAGTTGTTGTTTTTTTAGCTGTACTTGTCTTTTTTGTAGAAGTTGTTTTCTTTGTTGTAGTAGTCTTTTTAGCTGTAGCTTTTTTAGCAGGTGCTTTTTTAGTTGCAGTTTTCTTAGTTTCTACTTTTTTAACAGGTTCTTTAACTTCTTCAGCTTCAACTTTTTCTTCTTCCATAGCAGCTTTAATATCACTTTCGAAGTCTTCTTTAGTTGAGCTTCTACCAAATACGATTGCTACGATAATAATAATAGTAATTCCAAGTAAGATATAACCAACGATATCATTATCTTTATTGTTTGTACTACTATTAGCTGTATGTCCTTCACCTACAGTTGCAACAATATCAACATAAGTTGAGTTTTCTTTATTTGCTTCAATGTAAGCTTTCTTAATTTCTTCTTTTAACTTATCTGTGTCTTCCTTATATCTATCAGCGTTAGCTTCAGGATTTGGGAAACCAGAACTATAATAAGTACCAACAACATAGAATGGAACTCCAGATGCTGTAGTATTTAATGCTTTTGCAGTATTTTGCATTAAAGTTGCATTAGTTGTATCACTCCATACTTCATAATCAACAACTTCAAACATGAAATTATAGTCTTTATCAGTTTCAAGTTCACTTAAGAATGTGTGTAAGTCAGCACAATGTGAACAAGTAGAACCATAGAATACATATAATTTAACTGGTGTACCATCTTTAACAATAGCTTCAGTTGTAGTAGTTGTTTTCTTTGCTGATGCAAAAGTAATTGGCATTAACATAACCATAACTAATACTAATAATTTTACTATTCTTTTCATTAATATACCCTCCATGTATTAATTATATCATAAAATATATGTTTCAATAAAAAAAATCGTTTTTCTAACGATTTTTCTTAATTGATTTTCTTAATCTTCCAAGTAAGATAAAAGTTAAGAAAATGATTAATAATGCATATCTATTTGTTTTATTTAATATATAAGTATCGAAGAATTTATCTCCTTTTAAATCATTAATAATAGCACTAAATTCATCATCACCTTGGACATCATTATCAGAATGATACTTAGTAGTTGTTTCTTCTCCAAGATATAAATCAAAAACACCATTCTTTATATCATCTATAAGATAAGTTGAATAGTTAGTCTCAATACAATAATCTATTGCATTTTTGATAGATTCTAATGCATAACTATATGAACCAAAATATTTGAAATTTGTACTCTCGTATTCAGTTTTGTCTTCTGGGAATTTAAATTCTACATGATATCCAATTGCATAAGCAAAAGTATTACCACTAATAGCATAGAACTTTTCTAACTTATCAAATATTTTTTTATCTTCTTTATTATTTAAATTATATTCAACGATTTTAAATTTATTCTTATAAGCACTATCTTCATTTATTTCATTTAATGCATCTTTAAGATTATTGTATTGAGTATCTTTAGTAGTATAAAAAATACTTACTACAACTTGATCAGATGCTTTAACACTAGTAAACGGAATAAATAATAAACATGTAATTAATAATATAAGTACTCTTTTCATATTATCCCCTTTTCTTTTTTAGTATTAATAACGAAGAAGTAATAAGTAAGAATACTGCTGCAATAGCAGTATAATCCATTACATCTTTCTTCTTATCTAATACTTTGGCTTGTATATCTTCATTATTATCTTTTTTAGATTCGTTGGCTATAGTTGTAGCTCTAGTTGTTTTAACAGTTAAGTTTCCTTTTTTTATTTCTTCAACTATGTTAGTTTCATCATTTGAATAAGCTGATTTAATCATATCTTTAATCTCTTTACTGCGAGCTTCAAATTGTTTTTTCATATACTCATCTTCAGATTTAGGATTTGGAAAACCTACATTGTAAGCTTCTCCGATTACATAAAAAGGAACTCCAGATGATGACACATTGAAATAGCTTCTTACTTTTTCAAATAATTCACTATTCTTTTTATCACTTACCTCCATATAATTAACTTTAAACATATCTTTATATGAAACATCTTCGCTTAATTCATCTAAGTATGAATGTAAATCCTTGCAATGAATACAAGACTCTCTATAGAAGACATTTACAACTGCTTTTTCATCAGCATGTACTTTTGGAATAAATATAATTAATAAACTAAGGATTAATAATACCTTTTTCATAAAACCACCATATAAAGTATACCAAAAAAAAGAATAGTTATAAACTATTCTATAAAAGTACTCCTGAACCTGCACCTAGAGGAATACCAACAAGCATCCATAAAGTGATAAGTACAATCCACATTGC